>JAAYGJ010000114.1 GCA_012727745.1 Clostridia bacterium
ATACTGATACTATGGTCAGGTAATATTATTAGGTACCAGATAAGGAGTGAACGGTTTGGCGCGCCGGATTCGGGGTAATAGAAAACAACGCCAACAGGCTCTACGCCGTTATTTACGTTTTAACCCCTTTGCTACTGATGAAGAACTGGCCGAGATATTTGGTGTAAGTGTACCGACCATCCGTTTGGATCGTCTGGCTTTGGGCATTCCGGAACTGCGGGAGCGTATTATGAATATGGCTCAGCAGGCGCGGGAACGGGTGCGGGGCGTTACTGCAGAAGAATTGGTCGGGGAGCTGGTTGAGTTACAGCCGGGGGTTATGGGTATTTCTATTCTGGAGATAACCCCACAGATGTTGGTGCAGCCGGGAGGTAATGCGCGGGGCCATTATCTTTTTGACCAGGCCCACTCGCTAGCCCTGGCAACTGTGGGTGCTGAAATAGTACTTACCAGCAGCGCTCGGGTACGTTACCGTCGTCCCGTATACAATGGCGAACGGGTCGTAGCCAGGGCAACAATTAAGGTTGTTAGAGGGCCTACCTGCCTGGTGTCAGTTCATTCGCGGGTTCGGGGAGAAATAGTGTTTAAAGCCCAGTTTATTATCATTACCCCAGATAAAACAAATGGAGGCGGTAGTGATTGATAATAGCTGTTGATGCTATGGGGGGCGATTATGCTCCCCGGGAAATAGTCAAGGGGGCAGTTGCTGCTGCCAATGAGGGACTGGCAGAGATTATCTTGGTAGGCGACAGGCGCCAGCTGGAAGCTGAACTTGAGCTTTTTTCCCCGGCAGCCGACCTGGAAATAGTTCATACTGAACAGGTAATTGGCATGGAAGAACAACCTGCCCTGGCCTTACGGCACAAACGGGAGGCTTCGATAGTCGTTGCTACGCGTTTGGTAAAGGAGGGGCGGGCAGTAGCGGCGGTTTCAGCCGGCAGTACAGGCGCCCAGATGGCTGCGGCACTTTTAATTTTAGGTCGCAGCGCTAAAATCCAGCGGCCGGCTATCGCTACTGTCCTGCCTACCATTAAAAGGCCTGTACTTTTACTGGATGTTGGCGCCAATGTAGATTGTCGCCCCGAACACCTTTATGAGTTTGCCTTAATGGGCAACCTGTATGCGACAAGAATTATGGGCTATAAAAACCCGCGCATTGGCTTGTTGAACAATGCTACAGAAGCCAGCAAAGGCAATGAGGCCGCCAGGGCGGCCTATAAGCTGCTTATGACAGCGCCTTTAAACTTTGCAGGAAATATTGAAGGTCGCGATATTTTCAAGGGAGAGGTTGACGTCATAGTTTGCGATGGTTTTGTCGGCAACGTAATTTTGAAATTCGGTGAAGGGCTGGCGCAAACCCTGCTTGCCATGCTCAGCCAGGAGCTTAAAGGTAGTATCAGATCCCGGCTTGGTGCAACACTGTTATTACCGTCCTTCCAGCAGATTAGAAAACAAATGGATTATACCGAATATGGAGGTGCCCCCCTACTGGGCGTCAAGGGAGTCAGCATCGTCTGTCACGGCAGTTCCAGAGCTCCCAGCATCAAAAACGCCATCAAAGTAGCCAGCTATTGCTGGAAGCAAGGGTTGGTAAGCGGTATGGAGCAACTAACTGCCATTGCAGAAGGGAAGGTGCAGGCGTGCCAACGGAGTTAAGGTCGGCTGCTATCGTAGGAATCGGCTCTTGTTTACCGGAGCGGGTTGTCAGCAACGCTGAATTGGAACAAATAGTTGACACCAGTGATGAGTGGATCCGCAGCCGTACTGGTATATGTGAACGGCGGATAGTTGATAGCACTAAAGCTGCTTCAGATCTGGCCGTGCAGGCTTCACTTGCAGCTCTGGCTATGGCCGGGTTACCTGCTGCGGCGGTAGATTTGATTATTGTCGCAACCATAACGCCGGATAATATTTTCCCGGCTACTGCCAGCCGGGTCCAGGAACGCCTAGGGGCCAGGAAAGCAGCAGCTTTTGATATTTCAGCAGGTTGTACAGGTTTTGTTTACGCTCTGGGTGTTGCCAGCCAGTTTATAGCTACCGGCTTATATAATAACGCCCTGGTTATTGGCAGTGAGGTTTTGAGCAAGTTTGTTAATTGGCAGGATCGTAAGACCTGTGTCCTTTTTGGTGACGGCGCCGGTGCGGTTGTTTTAAAGGCCGTACCTGCCGGAGAAGGGTTGCTGGGTTTGCACCTGGGCTCTGACGGCAGCGGTGCAGACTATCTGGCGATTCCGGCCGGGGGTTCACGTTTGCCCGCCAGTAACAGCACAGTCCAGAGACAGTTACATACCGTTCATATGAACGGCCCGGAAGTTTTTAAATTTGCGGTGCGAATAATGGGTGAGGCGTCATTAAAGGTTTTAAAAAAGGCAGGCTTAAATAAAGAGGACATTGACTTTTTAGTTCCCCATCAGGCGAATAGCCGTATTATTGACGCGGCTACCAAACGCTTGGGACTTGAACCGGAAAAAGTATATATCAATTTGGAACGCTACGGCAATATGTCTGCTGCCTCCATTCCGGTAGCCTTGGAGGAAGTTTACCTGGCTGGCAAATTAAAAGTTGGTGACATAGTGCTGTTGGTGGCCTTTGGCGCCGGTCTGACCTGGGGAGCGGCTGTATTAAAGTGGGTTCTTGATGTACCGGAGGAAGGAGCAAGTTAATCCATGCTGCGTACACCTATCTGTGATATTTTGGGTATTAGGCATCCTATTTTCCAGGGCGGTATGGCCTGGGTTGCTACCGGTGAGCTGGCAGCGGCTGTATCTGCCGCCGGGGGCTTGGGCATTATTGGAGCCGGCAATGCTCCCCCTGAAGTAGTTGCTCAGGAAATACGTAAAGTCAGGGAACGAACGGATAAACCTTATGGGGTTAATATTTATTACCTGTCTCCGTATGTAGAAGAACTTATCAAGCTGGTGGTTTCTGAACGGGTGCCGGTAGTAACAACCGGCGCCGGCAACCCGGGCAAACACTTACCCGCTTTAAAAACAGCCGGCATCAAAGTAATTCCGGTGGTGGCTTCAGTGTCGCTGGCTAAAAGATTGGCCAGGCAGGGAGTAGATGCTTTAATAGCCGAGGGCATGGAATGTGGCGGCCATGTAGGTGAGATTTCTACTATGCCGCTGGTACCACAGGTTGTTAAGGCCGTGAAAGTGCCGGTCATAGCTGCCGGTGGTATAGCTGACGGGCGGGGCCTGGCGGCTGCTCTGGCCCTGGGGGCTGCGGGGGTGCAGATGGGGACACGTTTTGTTTGCGCTACCGAATGTACGGTCCATCCCAGATTTAAGGAAGCTATTATTAAAGCCGGTGACCGGGACACGGTGGTTACAGGCTTTCCCGGGCACTATGTACGGGTTTTGAAGAACAAACTTACCCGGCAGTTTGAAGAGATGGTTTCCCGACAAGCAAGGCCCGAGGAGTTAGAACGCCTGGGTGCCGGCAGACTGCGGGCTGCAGTTGTGGAAGGGGATGTGGAATTTGGTTCGCTTATGGCCGGCCAGGTCGCTGCCATGATAAATGATATTAAGCCTGCCGCAGTAATCATAGAGGAAATTATGCAGGAAGCTGCTGAGATAATAACACAAATGGCAAAACAGGTGGCAAAAGTATGAACAGACTGGTTTACGTTTTTCCCGGCCAGGCCTCCCAGTATGTGGGCATGGGCCAGGAACTGGCCGCAAAGTATGAGGAGGCGGCGGCAGTTTTTGCTGAGGCTGATGCGATACTAGGCTGGCCGCTGAGCCGGCTCTGTTTTAGCGGTCCGGCAGATGAGCTGAACTGGACTGAAAACACCCAACCTGCTGTATTAACGGTTAGCGTTGCCTGCTATCGAGTTCTTAAGGCCTGCGGTTTAAGACCCCAGGTTGTCCTGGGGCACAGTTTAGGCGAATACAGCGCCCTGGTAGCTGCCGGCAGCTTTTCTTTCAGCCAGGCGCTGGGCCTGGTAGCACGGCGGGCGCGACTGATGGCTGAGGCTGTACCCCAGGGACAGGGAGGCATGGTTGCTATCCTGGGTTTAACAGCGGAGCAGGTGGTTGCCCTTTGTCGGGAGGTGCGGGACGGTATTGCTGAAGCGGCCAATTTCAATGCCCCGGGTCAAGTAGTAGTTGCCGGTGACCGGGCCGGGTTGGCAGCAATAACGCAGCTGGCTAAAGCCAGCGGTGCTAAAAAGGTTATTCCCCTTCCGGTCAGCGGGCCTTTCCACTCCAGCCTTATGGAGCCGGCAGCGCGGCAGCTGGCTGAGGAATTATTAGAAATAGATATTGCTGCTCCCCGGGTACCGGTGATAAGTAATGTTACTGCCGATTACCTTACTACAGCGACGGCAGTGCGTGAAAGTCTGCTGCAGCAGATGGTTAGCCCGGTGCGCTGGCAGGAAAGCATCAAGCGCCTGCTGGCGGAAGGCTACCAGACCTTTGTAGAAGTTGGTCCCGGGAATATTTTAAGCGGACTGATTAAACGGATGGGTAAACAATTAAATATCTACCAGGTGGGCGACAGTAGTTCTCTTAAGAAAACTCTTGCCATCTTACAGGAGGCTAAATAAAATGGTACTTGCAGGTCAGGTTGCAGTTATTACTGGCGCCTCGCGGGGTATTGGCCGGGCTACAGCCCTGTGCCTGGCCCGGGCGGGTGCCAGAGTGGTAGTCAATTACGTCCGCCAGGAGCAGCAGGCTGCGGAAGTTGTCAGCGAAATTGAGCAAAATGGCGGCCAGGCCCTCGCTGTAGCCGGTGATGTGGGGGACCCTGAGGCAGCCAGGCACATAATTGAGACAGCGTTGCTAAATTTTGGCCAGGTAGATATTCTGGTAAATAACGCTGGCATTACCCGGGACAGCCTGGCAGCTCGTTTAAAGGCGGATGACTGGCAGGCAGTTATTACGACCAATCTTAGCGGGGTTTTTAACTGCTGCCAGGCGGTGCTTAAAACTATGATGCGTCAGCGCCGGGGAAGGATAATTAACCTGAGTTCTATAGTGGGTTTGCTTGGGAATACAGGCCAGGCCAACTATGCCGCTGCAAAAGCAGGGGTTATCGGCTTGACCAAATCCCTGGCAAAAGAGCTGGCCCCACGGGGTATCCTGGTTAATGCCGTAGCCCCGGGTTTTATTGCTACGGAGATGACTGCAGCTTTGCCTGAGACAACCCGTGCCGAGCTTTACCGGCGCATTCCTCTGGGCCGACCGGGACAAGCGGAAGAAGTGGCTGAGGTTATCCTTTTTCTGGCTTCAGAGGCGTCCAGGTATATAACCGGGCAGGTACTGGTTGTTGACGGCGGTTTGACTATAGCTATGTAATTGTTTGTTGAGTACTGGAAGGAGGTGAGTTCGGTGGATGTTCTTGCCAAGATAAAGGCCATTGTGTCCGAGCAACTCGGGGTAGAAGAAGATGAAATTACCCCGGAAACATCCTTTGAGGACTTGAATGCTGATTCCCTGGATATAGTTGAACTTATCATGGCCCTGGAAGAGGAATTTGATTTGGAAATTCCCGATGAGGATGCAGAAAAGCTAACTACAGTCGGTGCTGCGGTAGCTTATATTAATGAGCACACTAAATAACCTGCTTGGGAAGTCCCGTAAACAACGGGACTTCCCGGAAAAATGGGGGATAGCTTTTGCAAAAGCGTGTGGTAATAACCGGCTTGGGGGCCATTTCCCCGCTGGGCAGCAGTAAAGACAAATTATGGCAGGCTTTGCTTGCCGGCCAGTCAGGCATCGCTCCTATTACCCGTTTTGATGCTACGGCAATGGCAGTTCGTTTTGCCGGTGAAGTTAGGGATTTCAACCCGGAGGAGTTTTATGACCGCAAAGAAGCGCGCCGTATGGACC
>JAAYGJ010000115.1 GCA_012727745.1 Clostridia bacterium
GGATAAAAGGTCCCTCTTTTATAGTTGAAGATAAGAAAAAGCACCTGGCTCTCCTTTTTTAGCTTGAATACTGCTGCCAGTAACCGGTCACCCGCCCCCTTTTCTTTAAGATTTTGGCCGACCATATGCGCCAGAGCCACCAAATCCTCCCAGTCTTTATCAGTAAGTATAATCCACCGGTAGCCATACTCGTCTTTTTTACTAACCACCTGGCTATTCATTTCCCTGGCTGCCAGAGTAACCAGTTCCTCAGTTTCTATCCGGGCCTTTGTGTAAAAACTATCCTCCGCCGGCCGCAGGACCACTGCAACGCCGCCAGCAGGCTGCCAGCCCGCCTTGCTTTCCAGGGTAATAATAGCAGTGCTCAGGGCAAATAGGGGGTCTGTCTGGGCCGGAGGTACCCGGGTGCGCCCCAGAAGTACGTCCCAAAAGCTCACCTTATTAACTCCATTTCCTGCTCCAGCTTACGCAAGTAAGCAAGGCGTCGTTCCAGGGACGGGTGCGTAGACAAAAGCTCCATCAGGCTACCGCCTTTCAAAGCCGGGATGATAAAGAAAGCGTTAAAAGCACCGGCCTCCCGTAAATCCTTTTCAGGAATACGGGTCATACTGCCGCTGATTTTCATCAAAGCAGAAGCCAGTTGTCCCGGCGCCCCGGTAAGAATAGCAGCACCCCGGTCGGCAGCGAATTCACGGTAACGGGATAAAGCCCGGATCAGGAAAAAGCTAATCAACCACACCAGCAACGAAACCATATACACCACCATAGCACCGCCCCTGTTATCCCGGTCCTGGCCGCCAAAAGCTCCGCCCCAGTAAAGGAAATGTCTCATTATAAATGATGCTATAGTAGCAAAAAAGCTGGCCAGTGTCATTACAGCCACGTCACGGTTCCTGATGTGGCTCATTTCGTGGGCCAGTACAGCTTCCAATTCCTGGCGGTCAAGGAGCTCCATAATTCCTGTCGTAACCGCCACTACCGCACTAGCCGGATTGCGACCGGTGGCAAAAGCGTTAGGGATAGAAGAAGGCACAATAGCTATGCGAGGTTTGGGCAAATCAGCTAGGCTGGCAAGTCTTTCTACCATAGCATGGAGTTCAGGTGCTTCCCGGGCCGACACTTCCCGGGCCCTCATAGACCACAGGACCATGCGATCTGAGTAATAATACTGGAAAAACAGCATCGCCCCGACAAAAATAATTATGCCGCTGTAACTCATGCCTGACTGCCAGAGGACTACCAGGAAAAAAAGATACAGGGCAGCCAGTAAGAACATGGTAAGAAACATCCGCGATACTAAGCCCGCATCGCTACCAAGTTGTCGTCTCATGGCAACTCTCCCCCACTTATTAGGCTCTGCCTGTTAAGCTGCTGCCGGCAAACTATAGCTTTTACCCTACCAGCAGCCTTTTATCCAAGTTTAGCTGCTGTCCCGGTAGGTACCGGCAGTTATTGACTTGTTATATTTTCCCTTATTATTATGATATCCATTGTGCTTATA
>JAAYGJ010000116.1 GCA_012727745.1 Clostridia bacterium
CGGCCTTTTATTTTTTGCTTTTTTTGACTTTTTTTCCCGCACTATCCGGGGTTCTAACCGCCTGCACACCTACATAAAACTTACTACAGAGGAAGATTATGGAGGGGTGCATATGGTCAATATCATTTGGCTGTTGATGCTGCTGTCAGGTATTGCGGTAGCGGGATATAATGGTCAGATTGAGGTAGTTACCGAAGCAGCTCTAAGGGCGGCCCAAACGGCGGTGACGCTAGCCTTTGAACTTATTGGTCTTATGGCCCTGTGGCTGGGTTTGTTAAAGATAGCCGAAAAAGCAGGCCTGGTGGCTTTATTGGCCAGATTTTTACGCCCTTTTACCCACTTTTTATTTCCGGAAATACCCCGGGAGCACCCGGCAATCGGTTCCATAATCATGAATATCAGCGCCAATATTCTCGGGTTAGGCAATGCTGCTACACCGTTTGGACTCAAGGCCATGCAACAGCTACAGTCATTAAATAAGCAGAAGGATGAGGCGACCCCGGCCATGTGCACTTTTCTGGCTCTCAATACCGGCTGTGTAACCTTAATACCGGCGACTATTATCGGCATCCGGGCAGCGGCAAATTCAAGCGACCCTACCATTATTGTCGGCCCCACCATCATGGCTACCTTGTTCAGTATGCTGGTGGCGATAGCTGCTGACCGCTGTTTTCGTCGTCTCTATAACGGGCGCCGGGGGTGACTTGGATTGAATGAACTTTTAATTGGCGTTTCGCACTGGGCAATTCCTTTACTGCTTTTTTTTATTCCCCTCTATGGTTATTTACGCGGCGTAGCAGTTTATGAAGTTTTTGTTGCCGGGGCGGAGGACGGGTTTAAAGTTGCGGTGAAGATTATCCCCTTTCTGGTCGGTATGCTAGTGGCTATAAGCGTTTTCCGGGCTTCGGGAGCAATGGAGATTTTTGCCCGTACCCTTTACCCGGTACTCCACTTGTTCGACGTTCCAGGAGAAATTTTACCCCTGGCAGTAATGCGTCCCCTTTCCGGAGGCGGGGCCCTGGGGCTGGCGGCAGAGTTAATTGGCGCCTATGGCCCGGATTCTTTTATTGGCCGTCTGGCTTCAGTAATGCAGGGCAGCACCGATACCACTTTTTATGTTTTAACTGTTTACTTCGGTTCAGTCGGGGTTCGTCGCTACCGTTATGCCCTGGCTTTGGGGCTAATTGCCGACCTCTCCAGCCTGGTGGCGGCAATATTTATCTGCCGGCTGCTGTTTGCCTAATAACTGTCTGTTTTTCAAAGTCCAGCAGCCACTGTTTAATCCTTAACCCTCCACTAAAGCCTACCAGCTGGCCGTTTTTAGCGATGACCCGGTGACAGGGGATAATAAGAGCTATTGGGTTACGATGGATAGCCTGGCCTACGGCACGACAGGCCGCCGCTTTGCCGATACGCCGGGCTATATCGCTATAACTGCAGGTGCTGCCATAAGGTATTTCTTGCAGGGCCTTCCAGACTGCCTGCTGAAAGGGTGTACCGTGGTAAGCCAAGGTAAGGTTGAAATGCTGGCGCGAGCCGGCAAAATATTCATCCAGCTGTTTTATAATTTCCTTGATATAGTTATTTGGCATTTGGGTACGAATAGGGTATGATTGTTTATAAATAAAAGTGGCTTCAGGCATTACACCAAAACCAAGGTAGCTAAGACCGGCAGGCCCGGTCACAATTGCCAGAGGGCCAAAAGGGGCCTCATATTTGAAAAAGGTATTTTTGTTTACAGGCATAGAACCACCTAACCACTTTTAGATAATAAAATAGTATAACACTATTGCATTTAACGAGGGAAATATGATAGCATATTAGCGTTGCGGAGGGTTGAATGAGGCTGCAAAAATATTTAGCCCGGGCTGGAGTGGCTTCCCGGCGTCGCGCCGAGCTTCTAATAAAGGCTGGGAAAGTCCAGGTTAACGGACGTACGGTAACGACTATGGGCTTTCAGGTGCAGCCCGGGCGGGACCGGGTTACTGTCGGGGGTAAGGCTGTAAAGCAGTCCCCGAACAGGACGTATATCCTGCTTTATAAACCTGCAGGTTATGTCACAACTGCAGCTGACCCGCAGGGCAGGCCCACAGTAATGGACCTGGTAAAGGATGTACCGGTCAGGTTGCATCCCGTGGGTCGGCTTGATCTGGCAACAGAAGGGCTTTTATTGCTAACTGATGACGGCGAACTTACTTTACGGTTGACACATCCCCGTTACGGTATTACTAAAACGTACCTAGCCCTGGTTGAGGGGGTACCTGCTAACAACACTATTAAACAACTGTGCCGGGGTGTCAAGCTGGAAGATGGCCTGACAGCGCCGGCAGAGGTAAAACTTTGTCAGACCAGGGGCGACAGGGCGCTGCTGGAATTAATCTTACGCGAAGGACGCAAGCGGGAGGTACGCAGGATGCTGGCAGCGGTAAATCACCCGGTAGTCTGGCTAAAACGGACCCGGCTGGCTTTTTTAAATTTAAGAGGTTTAAAACCGGGAAGTTACCGTCACCTGACTCCGGGGGAGGTGGAGCGCCTTTACCGTCTAGTCGGCCTTAAGTAAGAGTTGTCTATTATACATACTGCAGACATACTGCGGTTTCCTGCCGCTTGGCTTTCCATTTACAAGAAATAGTGCTAAAATAGAATAAATCAGCTAAGGGATGTGCATGGCTGGTGGCAGGGTTAGAACAAGGCTTGTTGCAGGTATATACGGGTAACGGTAAAGGCAAGAGCACAGCTGCTTTTGGTCTGGCCTTGAGGGCTGCCGGCAGGGGTTTGAAAGTTAAAATTGTCCAGTTTTTAAAAAAACCTGACTATGGTGAGCACCGGGCCTTAGAACGTTTGAAACCTGAAATAGAAATTAAGTCCTTCGGTTGCAAGGGTTTTATTCGCCGGGGGGAAGTCAAGCCGCAGGATTACCAGCAGGCAGCAAAAGCTTTAGAATATGCCCGTCAGGCAATGCACAGTGGCCAGGCAGACATAATTATCCTTGATGAAATCAATGTAGCGCTAGACTACGGCCTTCTGGATGAGGCGGAGGTGCTGGCCTTGCTGCAAAGTCGACCCCAAAATGTAGAAGTAATCCTTACCGGCCGCAATGCTAGTCAAAAAATAGTTGCAGCTGCCGACCTGGTAACGGAAATGTGCGAGATTAAACATCCCTACACAAAAGGGGTTTCAGCTCGGAAGGGTATTGAGTACTAACGAAACAAAATAAAATTTCTGGGGGCAGGAATTTTAATACATAATGCGAATTACACTGTTTAATACTTTCTACAGGAGGTGAAATCCTGGCCAAAAATAAGCCAGGAGCAAGGTGGCAACAGTATATTATGATCACGATGCCGACCTTAACGTACTTAAAGGCAAGAAGATTGCCATTATGGGTTATGGCAGTCAGGGACATGCCCAAGCCCAAAACTTAAAAGACAGCGGCCTTGATGTAGTCGTGGGCCTGCGCCCTGAAAGCAAATCTGTTGCAGCAGCTCAGGCAGCCGGTTTGACGGTTAAGACCATAAAAGAGGCTGCTCAAGAGGCTGATATTATTCAGATTTTGCTGCCTGATGAAGTCCAGGCCAAGGTTTACCGGGAAGAGATTGCCCCGTACATTTCGGCCGGAAAAACGCTGATGTTCTCCCACGGTTTTAATATTCATTATAACCAGATCGTGCCCCCTGCTGATGTAGATGTGGTCATGGTTGCTCCTAAAGGCCCCGGGCACTTACTGCGGCGGGTTTATGTTGAAGGTCAGGGTATGCCTGCCCTGCTGGCTGTTTACCAGGACGCCAGCGGTCGTGCCAGGGAAATAGCACTGGCTTATGCCAAGGGGATTGGCACCACCAGTGCCGGAGTTATTGAAACCACTTTTAAAGAAGAAACAGAGACGGATCTTTTTGGCGAGCAGGCGGTCCTCTGCGGCGGGGTTACGGCACTGGTTAAAGCAGGTTTTGAAACTCTGGTGGAGGCAGGTTACCAGCCGGAAGTCGCTTACTTTGAATGCCTGCATGAATTAAAATTAATCGTAGATCTGATGTACGAAAGCGGTATCAAATATATGCGCTATTCAATCAGCGACACTGCCGAGTATGGTGACGTTACCAAAGGACCGCGGCTGATTGATGCCAATGTCCGGGCCACCATGAAAGAATTACTTAAAGAAATCCAGGATGGCAGTTTCGCCAAAGAATGGATCCTGGAAAACCAGGCCGGCAGACCACATTTTAACGCTCTCAGGCGACAAGAACAGGAGCACCTGATTGAAGAAGTCGGCGAAAAACTTCGCAGCATGATGCCCTGGCTAAAAAAATAAACTGGGAAAAACCAGGTTGATTAAAGCCTCGGGGGTGTTCCGGGGCTTTAGGTTATAAAAAATTGGTTTAAATATACAGTTACTACTGACGACCAGGGGGAGGAGTGTTGCAAAAAACAACAAGGATTTTTGATTTCCTAAGAAATATTTAGAAATAGAAAGCGGGGAAAAAATTGATGGAAATTATTGCACCACTTGCAGGAGTAGTGGCCTTATTATTCGCCTTTTATCTGGCCAACAAAATAAGCAAAGCAGAAGCTGGCACTCTTCGTATGCAGGAGATAGCCAGCGCCATCCACGAAGGGGCCATGGCCTTTCTGATGAGGGAATACCGCACTCTAATATTTTTTATCATCGCCATGACAGCCCTGATCCTGGCAGCCGGCTTCCTAACCCAAGGAGAAGAAAGTATGCATCCCTTAACGGCAGTAGCTTATGTAGTAGGAGCGCTCTGTTCTATGGGTGCTGGCTATATTGGCATGAAAGTAGCCACCAAAGCCAACGTACGCACCGCCAACGCCGCCCGGCGTAGCGCCAATGCGGCCTTAGACATCGCCTTCTCCGGCGGTTCCGTAATGGGCATGGCAGTTGTAGGCTTAGGTCTCTTAGGTCTGGGTATTGTCAATTTATTATTTGATAACCCTAATATCATCAACGGTTTTGCCCTGGGAGCCAGTTCCATCGCCCTCTTTGCCCGGGTAGGAGGGGGCATTTACACCAAAGCAGCTGACGTCGGCGCCGACCTGGTCGGCAAAGTCGAAGCCGGCATACCCGAAGACGACCACCGCAATCCGGCCGTAGTAGCTGACAACGTTGGCGACAACGTCGGCGACGTAGCCGGCATGGGCGCCGACCTCTTTGAGTCATATGTAGGTGCTATTATTTCCGGAGTAGCTCTGGCTGCAGCCTTCAGCATACCCAACGGCACCCTGGTACCCTTTGTCATTGCCGCTACCGGTATCATCTCCTCTATAATCGGGACCTTCTTTGTCAAAACCAAAGAAGGAGCCAACGCCCAGAAAGCTTTAAATACCGGAACAATGGTAGCCAGCGTGCTGGCCATAATTGGTACTTACTTTGCTACCCGGTTGCTACCAGCCCAGTTTACAGTAGGTTCAGCCACCTATAGTTCCCTGGGAGTATTTCTCGCCACCATCGCCGGGCTCGTCGCCGGGGTACTAATCGGGCGCATTACCGAATACTACACTTCAGCCGAGTACCAGCCCGTGAAGGAAATCGCCCAAGCCTCCCAGACCGGTACTGCCACCAACATCATCGCAGGCATGAGCACCGGTATGATGAGCACTGTGCTGCCCATCATCGTAATCGTCATTGCAATTTTAGCAGCCTATCAATTTGCCGGGCTTTACGGCATCGCCCTGGCAGCTATCGGCATGCTATCCACCACCGGGACTACCGTATCAGTAGACGCCTACGGTCCCATTGCCGACAATGCCGGCGGTATCGCCGAAATGTCAGAACTAGACCCCAAAGTACGTAAAATTACCGACGCTTTGGACTCAGTAGGTAACACCACTGCGGCCATCGGCAAAGGTTTTGCTATCGGTTCAGCAGCATTGACAGCCCTGGCTCTGTTCTCAGCCTACACTACTGCTGCTAACATCAGCAGCATCGACCTGACTAACCCCAAAGTAGTTAGCGGCCTCTTTATTGGTGCTATGTTGCCATTCCTGTTTGGAGCCCTCACTATGAAAGCAGTCGGCCGGGCCGCCTTCCACATGATCGAAGAAGTACGGCGGCAGTTCAAGTCCATCCCAGGCCTGATGGAAGGCAAAGCTAAACCTGACTATGCCCGCTGCGTCGATATTAGCACCGCGGCAGCCATCAAAGAAATGGTAGTCCCCGGCTGCCTGGCAGTGCTGGTACCTTTAGGAGTAGGCCTAATCCCCGGACTGGGCAAAGAAGCCCTGGGTGGCTTGCTAGCCGGGGCGCTGGTAAGCGGCTTCTTACTGGCAGTAATGATGGCCAACGCCGGTGGCGCCTGGGACAACGCCAAGAAATACGTCGAAGAGGGCAACTACGGCGGCAAAGGCTCACCCACCCATGCCGCAGCGGTGAACGGAGATACGGTGGGCGACCCCTTCAAAGATACTTCCGGCCCCTCGATGAATATATTGATCAAGCTGATGACCATCGTTTCATTGGTTTTTGCTCCTCTCTTCATGTAAAACTTCTGTTAGTTGCAGTCCTGCCAAGATAATAAGGGGAAGGGATATATATCCCTTCCCCTTATTATTTGCACGCCAGGGTAAGTTGTAAAATTAAATGCCGCACATATAAAAATAGAGACTCATGGCAAAACCTCTGATATGTTAAAGGTGAGTAAACCACAACATAAA
>JAAYGJ010000117.1 GCA_012727745.1 Clostridia bacterium
TCTATCTATATGAAAACCTCGCACGTTCGACTGCTGGAAAGTTCGCCCTATTCATATTCCCGGGAGGTTTTATAATTGTTTTCTTGCGTAGAAGAATTGCAGCAGCAGCTGGCACGTTGCAAGTACCTTTTAGATTACGACGCAGCCACAGTCGTCTATCTGGCAATAAAACTGCAAAAGCCTATTTTTACAGAAGGGCCTGCCGGGGTAGGCAAAACCGAGCTGGCAAAAGCCCTGGCTGCAGCCATGGACCGGCAGCTAATCCGCTTGCAGTGTTATGAAGGACTGGACGAAACTAAAGCCCTGTATGAATGGGACTACCAGAAACAGCTCCTGTGCCTTCACCTTAATGCCGTACAAAATTTTTCCTGGGAAAATGCCAAACAGAATATTTTCACCACTGAATTTCTCCTGGCCCGTCCCATCTTGCGCGCTTTAATAGCAGAAGAGCCTGTAGTTCTGCTGTTGGACGAAGTAGATAAAAGCGATGCGGAGTTCGAAAGTTTTCTCCTAGAAATACTCTCTGACTACCAGGTAACTATCCCCGAGTTGGGTACAATCAAGGCCAAAAACATTCCCCTGGTTATTCTCACCAGCAACAACACCCGTCTGTTCAGCGACGCATTAAAGAGGAGATGCGTCCACTTATATCTAGATTACCCTACCTTTGAAAGGGAATTAGAAATCTTGCGCCTCAAAGTACCGCACATTAATCAAGCCCTTGCGCGCCAGGTCGTCCGTTTTGTCCAGTCAATCAGGCAACAAAAATTAAAAAAAGCACCCAGCATTGCAGAAAGTATTGACTGGGCTCAGGCACTCCTATCGCTGGGGATCGAGTGTATTGACGAAAAAGTTATCAATAATACTCTTACGGTGTTACTTAAATACCAGAGTGACATCGAAAAAGTCAAAGAAAAGAAGCTATCCACTTTTCTTTTAGGAGTGTAAGCAAGTAACAGTGGAAAAGAAGATACTTGAATTCAGCCGCCTGTTACGCAGGGCCGGAGTTAATGTCTCTTTGCCCCAAATTGAAACAGCAGTCAAAGCTGTTGCCGTGCTGGGCTTAAACCGCTCTGATTTTTATCAGGCTTTGCGCTGTACCCTGGTAACAGAAAAGGCTGATCTCCCCCTGTTTGACAAACTCTTTAACCTTTACTTTACTATGCCCCCTTGCCGCCAGGAAACTGATAAAAATACCGCCACCTCCCCGCCGCAGGCTAAGGAAAATGATGAAGAACACCAGCAAGAAGTAAAATCATCTCAACCCGGCGACGAAGAAACAGGGAGAAATAGAGATACTCCGGCGAAACAGATCAGCAATAACAGCAGGGAAAATCCAATTGTCCTGCCCCAAATCAAAGAATTGGAATTTTACCATTTACAACAGTCAGGTGTAACCGATGTTGAAATTGAGGCTATCAAACATCGCCTCGCTCTCCTGGGGCAAAAGCTTGCCAGTAAATACTCCCGCCGCTACCGCAAGGCAAAACACGGCAGAATAGATATGCAAAAAACTGTAAAATGCGCTTTTGCTGCTGGCGGGGTACCCCTCAAAATAAAATATAAGGCAAAAGCTCTGCGAAAACCCGAACTGCTCATCCTTTGTGACGTTTCAAAGTCAGTCGCTCCTTTCAGTGGATTTATGCTGCAGCTAGCTTACTCGTTCCAGAACAACTTCCGTTTAGTGCGCTCTTTTCTTTTTGTTGATATAGTTGATGAAGTCACTCCATACTTTAAAAATGAAAGTTACAGACAGGCTCTCGACAAAGCTTTTACCAAAGCCTACTTCGCCCAGACAGGCATATCAGACTATGGCAGAGTTTTCGCCCTCTTCGCCGGCGAATACTGCCCTGGAATTTCTAACAAAAGCACCTTAATTATCCTGGGGGACGCAAGAAATAACGGCTACCCGGCTGATAAAGCATCCCTCGAAACAATTAGAAGCCATGTAAAAAGATTAATCTGGCTCAATCCCCAGCCCCGGGAACAGTGGGATAAGGGAGACAGTATCATTAGCACCTACGCGCCTTGTTGCGATTACCTCTTTGAATGCCGTAACCTCAGACAGCTGGAAAACATAATAAATAGGGATGAGGTCTTTATCTAAAAATTTATCCCTGCCAAGCAAAACAAGCCAGACTGGCAGGGATAGTGTCATCATCAGACATTATTATCAAGATGTTTTAAAAAGCCATTAGCCTGCCGGCCATTGTGGCAATGCTTTGTGTTTACCTGCTAATATCCACTACCGTAACGCCACTGCCCCCTTCGCCGGCGCCGCCAAAACGAAAACTTTTTACCAGCGGGTGCTCGCGCAGGTACTTCTGCAGCGCCACCCGCAAAGCCCCCGTGCCTTTACCATGTATTAAACTTACCTGGTTCAAACCTGCCAGCACCGCATCATCCAGATATTTATCTACCTGCTCGCAGGCCTCCGCAACCGTCAACCCCCTCAGGTCTATTTCCGGGCTGAGTTCGTCGTTTTGTGCCACCTGCACCGTCCACCCGGCCTGGGCAGCACGCTTTTTCACTCTGGTCTCCTTTGCTCCGGCACTCACCAGGCGTAAATCTTTCAAGTACACGTTCAATTTCATTACTCCAACCTGGACCAGCACTTCCCCCTGGGCGCTGGGTGGGCTGATAACCTCCCCTACCTGCCCCCAGGTCTGCAGCAAAACCTTATCCCCCACCTGCAGCTCCTGCGGTGGCTCTCCCGCCGCTGCTGGCTGGTATTTTTCCAGTTCTCTTTCCATTTCGTCTTCCAAATCTTTTATTTGCTGCCGCGCTCTGAATACCGCCTTTTGCTGTTCTTTTAAGCTGGCCGCTGCCAGTTCTTTATCCAGGCGGGCCATTATTTCCCTGGTCTCAGCCCGGGCCCGGCGCACCAGCTGGCGGGCCTCCTCCCGTACTTTTTGCATCTGGGCGGCAGCCTGCTGTTGCCATTCCTGCCACAATCTTTCCTGCTCGGCCCGCATAGCCTGCGCCTCCCGGCGTAGCTGTTCGGCCTGGGCCCGTTCCTGTTCGCTCACCCGTTTATCTTCAGTTAGGCCGGCTATCAGGCGGTTGACCCGCCGGTCTTCTTCGCCAAGGAAGCTGCGGGCTTTCTGAATGATAGACTCCATCAAGCCCAGGCGGGCAGCAACGGCAAAAGCATTGCTCTCCCCCGGGGTGCCTATCAATAGCCTGTAAGTCGGTTGCAAGGTTTGGCTGTCAAATTCTACCGCTGCGTTTTCTACCCGCTCACGGGCATAGGCATAGGCCTTTAATTCGCTGTAGTGAGTAGTAGCTACCGTCCTGGCCCCCAGCCGGGTCAAATGATCGAGGATCGCCATTGCCAGGGCCGCCCCTTCGGTGGGATCGGTCCCGGCCCCCAGCTCATCCAGCAGGACCAGGCTCCCGGCAGTTACTTCCTTGAGAATGGTTATAATCTGACTCAGGTGCGCAGAAAAGGTGCTTAAGGATTGTTCGATGCTCTGCTCGTCGCCAATATCAGCATAAACAGCAGCAGTAGCAGCAATTTCCGTACCGCTGGCCGCCGGCAGGTGCAGACCGCACTGGGCCATGAGGGTAAACAGGCCAATGGTCTTTAAGGTTACCGTCTTGCCACCGGTATTGGGGCCGGTAATTACCAGCGTATCGAATTCATATCCCAGAGTAAGGCTGATAGGTACCACTTTGCCGCTCAGCAGGGGATGGCGCCCTTGATTGATTCGCCAGCGTCCCTCCCCGTTCAAGCGCGGCGCCAAGGCCGACATCTTGTGGCTGAGGCGACCTTTGGCGATAGTAAAATCAATATCTCCCAGGGCCTCCAGGGTAAGGGTAAGGCGTTCTTTTTCCTGCCCTATAAGGTTGCTCAACCTTTGCAGAATAGCCTCAACCTCCCTGGCTTCAGCAGCCTGGAGGCGGTGCAGCTCATTATTGATTTCCACCAGGGCCATAGGCTCAATAAACAGGGTAGCCCCGCTGGCTGACTGGTCGTGCACCAGGCCTGGCACCTGTTGGCGGTATTCCTGTCTTACCGGGAGAACATAACGACCATTGCGCATTGTATAGATATTGTCCTGTAGAAACTTCTGCATTTGCGGGGAACGAAGGTAATTGTCCAAACGTTCTTGGGTCTGCTCCTGTAATTTTCGTATTTGCTGGCGCAGGCTGGCTAGCCTTGGTGTTGCCTGATCCAGGACCAGGCCGTCAGGTCCAATGGCAGCCGTAATCTCCTTTTCCAGCTGGCGCAGATCAGCAATCCGCTCGGCCATGGCACGAAAAACGGGCCAGCTGCCCTCCAACCCTCGCAAAAACTTGTACAAACGCCGCGCGCTGGCCAGGGTTGTGGCCACCTTGAGCAGCTGTGGCCCTTCCAGCATGCCGCCGACAGCCGCCCGCTCCACTTCTTCCCGGAGATCGTAAATCCTCCCCAGCGGCAAATCAGGATAGCGCGCCAACAGCCGGTCAGCCTCGCTGGTTGCAGCCTGGCGGCGGCTGACCGTCTCCAGGTCACGGGACGGGCGCAAGGTACGCACCCGCTCCACTCCCAGAGGCGAAACACAATGCTGCTCCAGTTTGGCCAGAACTTTATCTAATTCCAGTTTTACTAATGTCCTTGTCAAGCTCGTGCCCCCATCTGTTTGACCTTCTACCTGATGATAACGGCAATAACGGTTGGGGTCAACAGGGAAGCGTATGCAGCGCCTGTTATGCAAAAACAGTACTCCCAAGCTGTTATACTACTCCTCGGTAATAATGGCCGCGGGTAGTCCCGGCCGGAGCCAGCTTCTCGGCCTCCCTTGCTGCCGCCGCCAGTACCTCCTTTTCCCTGCCAGTACCCAGGGCAGACAGGGCGCGGCGGTAAAGTCCCGTTAGCTGCTTGACATAAGCTGCCTGTTTTTCCCGGGCCTCCAGGCGCACCCAGCTAACACCGAGCCTGGCAATCTCATTCAGCCGGTCGACGAGGCTCATTTCTTTGGCATTGTATAGATAAAAGCGGCACTCCCGGTCTACTGTCAACGGAAAAACCAGGCCCAGGCGGTCCTGCAAAGCATAGCCTCCCCGGCGGCAGGGAGCAGTACAGGGCTCTCCCTTTGTGCGCCCGCCCAGACGGGCTCCCAGGACACAGTGAGCCGAAACCATCAATGGCAAAGCCCCGTGTACTACTACCTCCAGCGGTATCTCAGCTGCTATCTGCCGCAGCTGCTCCAGATTTAATTCGGGAGACAGGGTTACCCCCTTTAAGCCTTCCCGGGCCAGTGCAGCTACGCTCCAGGAATTGAAAAGATTAAGGGGATAATCAGCCCATCCTGCCACGCCCCGCTCTTTAATCATCTGCAAACTGCCGGCATTAGCGACCAGAATGGTAGCTGCACCTGCCTGCAACAAAAGTTCAAGCCGGCGGGACACTTTGGCCTCTTCCTGTTCGTGCCACAGGCGCGGCAGGGCGGGGATCAGTTCCGCGCCCTGTTCTCCGGCCAGGCGCAGTAAAGCTTCCAATTCTGCCCTACCTATAGGCTCCCTGCCCTGCCATACCTCGCCGCCCAAGTAGACCCGTTCCGCTCCGGCAGCCAGGGCTGCCCTGGCTGCTGCGGCATCGCCCACTGCCACGGCCAGCCGGGGCACCGCCCCTGCTGACCGCTGCCTGCGGCTGACCTCAGGCTTAAGTCCCCCGGCGCCAGCACTTCCCGAGCCTGTAGGTGCCGGCACTTTTCCCTTGCCTGGCCCCTCGCCAAAGGGCCAACCGAAAACCTGCTGCCAGCGGGCTTTAAATTCCATTAACGGCGGTACCCGTTGCGGCCAGGCGGCCAGGCGCTGCCGGCGCAGTTTAGCTACCGCCTCGCGACGAAGGCGGTTTAGCTCGCTAAAAGGCAGCATCAGCGAACCTTCAATTTCGTTCACTAACTTTTCCAGCTTGAAAGGCGTATTGCCCAGCCGCCCCAGCTGGGCTGCCAGCACCTTATCGTCCAGGGGATGGCGGCTGGCAGCCTCGGTTTTGAGTTGCGATACTGCTTTCACCCGCTGTCCTTCCCTGTCGAAAACTTCAAGCTGCAACGGCTCCCCGGCCCTGGCACTTACTTTCATGCCTACCGGTACCCGGCCTTCTTCATGGGGTGAAGTATAAGTACGCCTGATTGTATCTAACAGCTTAATATCGCTGGTCTTAAAAATCCGGTCTCCCGGCCGGGCAGCCGCTGGCAGCTCCAGCTCTACCGTAGCCCCTGCCGCCGCAGCCGTAACTTCACGACCGTCCTGCCAGAGCTTATGCACCACCACTCCCTGGTGCCCACCGCGGCTGACCCAGACATCCAGGCCGTCGCCCCGGTTTAGGGGAGCTTCCAGGTGTACTTTGCAGCACCTGCCCTGGCGCCGCCCAACCCGGCCCAGGTACAGACCCCGGTTGCTGGGGCGGCCA
>JAAYGJ010000118.1 GCA_012727745.1 Clostridia bacterium
ATCAGCAGCTGCCCACAACGAGCATATTCCGGCCGGAAACAGGCGTAACTCCAGCTTTTTTGTAATTTTTAATAAAAAAGAAGCAGGCATCGAGTACGATGCTTACGACGCCTCTTTCACCAAGGAAATAAAATACATCTCTGACAGCTCCGGACGCTGGCGGGAAGGCTGTATGTGCAAGCATATTGGTAAATATCCCCGCCTACAAATACGCTATTGTTAGAAATGCTATATTTTGGGGCTCTATAAATCCCAGATTTATCAAGCCCAATAACAGCGACATTAAGCAATAGCCCGAAAGGCCTATAGGAATTGCATTCCCCCAGGGAGTTTTATTGTTTTCTCCCATATATCTTTCCCCCTTACCCGCTATTAAGTTTGAACAATAAAACATATTGCTGCTCACCAATTTTTGCCCAACTAAGTATCTGCGCAGGTACTTATCTAATACTACATGCAATTATCATTCCACCGCATTTTTTTGTTTTCAACCCTGTTGAGCTCTAAAAGCCATACAAATACATAGGCATTTTTATAAATATAATTTGCATTTTGCAAAACCAATTGGTAAATTGCAAAAAATCCTTTGCCGTAAAATTTATACATTCTACGTGTCAAAGGATTATTTAACGGGGAAAATATGCTTATATTATATCCAAGGTTTAATCCTTAACCGCTTTACTTCCCTCCGCGCCAGCCCTGGCGACGGCGTCGCCCTGGTCTCGGGCTGGCCCCTTCCAGCTCCTCGCTGCCACACTGGGGGCATGCCCCTGCTTCTTGCGTTTGCGAATCCCACTGGTACTCGCAGCTGCGGCAGCGAATTTTTGGAACGACCAGGCGGTAGTAACCACCCTCCACACGAATGGCTTTACCATTAATTAGCGCCTCGGCAAGCTTCTGCCGAGCTGCATTTAAAACACGAAAAAAAGTAGGTCGGGATATTCCCATCCTGGCGGCACAATCTTCCTGTTCTAACCCTTCCATATCCTTCAGGCGGATAGCCTCAACCTCTTCTACTGCCAGAACGACTTCCTCCAGCTGGCGTAAAGGTACGCCTGCCGGTTTGAAAAATGTTATTGCCGGCATGAACTCTACCCGCCGGTGTTTAGGTGGTCGTGGCATAATAATCCCCCATTCCTGGCATTACCTAACTTTATAATATACCCTTTGCTGAAACTCTGCAACTGATAGTGAGTCCCTTGCCCGGCAGCTGCGCATTGACAAATTTCTTGTTTAACCGCCAATCTTTAAGGCAGAGCAGGAAAAAAGTAGTGCGGTGGCGAATAATGCCATGTCTAAACGTTTCAAGGAGGAACCGCTATGGTTCACAACTGCGTTACTATTAAAGGGACGCTGAACGGCCTGATGATTATCTTGGATACCAATCGGGATTTTGATGAACTCCGGGAAAACCTGGCGGCAAAATTTGCTGCTGCTCAAGGATTTTTCCAGGGTGCCACTGTTTCCTTGCTGCCCACTTCCCCTTTAAGCCACGATCAAACGGAGGAGCTGGAAGCTATTTGCCGCGAGTACGGTTTGGTGCCAAAGGCAGGGGCAGTTTATAAACCCTTTCATAGGAAACGAAATGCTGCCAGGAAAGCTAAACGGCAGGCGGCAGGCTCCCTGACAGAAGAACTGCCTACCTTGCTGGAAGAAGGAAACTTGCGTAACGGCCAGGTAATAGAAAGTCCGGGCCATGTAATGTTTGTCGGTGCTGTTCACCAAGGAGCTCTGATCAAGGCTGCCGGTAATATACTGGTGATGGGTAATCTTATGGGCAGCGCCTATGCTGGTATCAACGGCAACCGGCAAGCTGTTATTATAGCCCACCGGCTTTTCCCCGAACAACTGGCTATAGCTGGCGTAATCGCTCGCTCTCCGGAACATAATACCCGGCGTCCCTATCCGGAAATAGCTCGATTGATTAATAATAAAATAGTTATTGAGCCTTACCTGAATATTAAAAGGATCTAGCCCCGCCTGCTGCAAATCCTGTACAGCAGCCTATAAAACCCGTGACTGGCCGCGGTAAATCAGGCCGCGAACTACATCTACTGTTACTATCATCCCGTCGACCAACTTACTGGTAGCTCCTTCCGCCCCCACCACTACAGGTATTCCCAAATTAAACCCGTTAACAGCGGCGTGGGAACTCAACCCTCCAACTTCAGTAACAACCGCCGCCGCTTTCTTCATAGCTCCGAGGTAAGCGGAATCTGTTTCCCTGGTAACCAGAATATCTCCTTGCTGCACCCTGGCCAGAGCCTCAGCAGCTGTGTTGACCAGTCGCACCGGACCACTGGTATATTCCCTGCCTATACCCTGCCCCTGAAGCAAAACTTCACTGACAATATGTACTTTGAGCAAATTGGTAGTGCCCGGTACGCCAGCCGGCACCCCGGCAGTAATGACCACCAGGTCGCCCTGCTTAACCTTGCCGGAAAAAATAGCCGCAGCCACTGCTGCATTAACCATTTCGTCAGTGCTGGTAAAACGCTCGACCAGGAGGGGTTCGACTCCCCAGACCAGGCAGAGCTGATTCAGGACTTTTTCATCAGGGCATGTTGCCAGGATAGGTGCCCGCGGGCGGTATTTAGCTACCTGCCGCGCTGTCGAACCGGATGCTGTAGGAGTAATAATAGCCGCTGCGTCCAGCTCATAGGCGATGGTGCAACTGGCATGACTGATGGCCTCGGTCGCAGTTTGCTCAACTGGCCGGCGTTTACTTAACAGGTCAGCGTAGGACAGGCCTTTCTCGGCCCGGCGGGCAATACGGGCCATGGTAGCCACTGCTGCTACCGGGAAAAGGCCCATTGCTGTTTCCCCGGATAGCATTACAGCGTCAGTACCATCCAAAATAGCATTGGCTACATCGCTAGCCTCTGCCCGGGTTGGCCGGGGGGTATGAATCATGGACTCCAGCATCTGGGTAGCGGTAATCACCGGCTTGCCTACCCGGTTACAGGCGTCAATAATACTTTTCTGCACCAGGGGCACTTCTTCCACCGGGATTTCCACCCCCAGATCACCTCGGGCTACCATGATGCCGTCGGCTACCTGCAAGATTTCTTCCAGGTTATTGACGCCGTCATAATTTTCAATTTTAGCGATTATGGCCACCCTGGCCTGGCGCTTCTCCAATTCGCGGCGCATACCCAGCACATCGGCAGCACTGCGAACAAAAGACATAGCTAGGAAATCTATCCCCTGTTCCAGGCCAAACTCCATATCCTTAATATCCTGTTCAGTAGGATTGGGCAGGCTCAATTTAACTCCGGGGACATTAACTCCTTTACGGCTGGAAATAGCATCACCGTGGCAAACCCGGCAGCGGATCTCAGTAGCAGAAGTATCCAGGACTTCCAGTTCAATGGCGCCATCATCCAGTAGAATCACCTGCCCAGGACTGACATCCTGCGGCAGGCCAGCATAATTTACCGACAGGCGCTGAGCATTCCCGCAGATAGTTTCAGTTGTCAGGATAAGCTCGGCACCGTCTTCAAGGACTGTCCCCGGCTGTATTTCTCCCAGCCGAACCTCTGGCCCTTTGGTATCCAGCAGCAGTGCCACCCTGGCCCCCAGTTCCGCTGCTGCCTGGCGCACAGCGGCGATACGCTGCCCGTGTTCGCGGTGGCTGCCGTGAGAAAAATTAAACCGGGCCACGTTCATACCAGCCCGGATCATCTCTTTTAACGTATCTACCTGTTCACTGGCCGGGCCTATGGTACACACAATCTTGGTATTGCGCATAATGACCTCCTTGCAATTTATAAAGCTAATACTTCTGCCAGGCGGTACAGTTCCGGATCGATGCCTTTTTTCGCCTTTAGCAGCGGTTCCAGATCTAGATCTAATATTTTATTAGCTACGGAAGCTACCATCCTGCTGCTACCGCCGGCAAGGAGTACTTCTACAGCCCTGGCCCCCAGCTTGCTGGCTAGCAAACAGTCGAAAGCAGTAGGTGTACCCCCTCGCTGGATATGCCCCAGAATAGTCACCCGGCTCTCTAATCTGGTTCGACGAGCAATTTCCCTGCCTATTTCGAAAGCGCTGCCCACACCCTCTGCCACGACGACAATGCTGTGAAGCTTGCCCCGCTTGCGACCCCGTTCCAGGCGCTCAACTATCAGGTCGTAATCGACAGGGTATTCAGGTATCAGTATAATCTCGGCCCCGCCGGCAATACCGGAAGCCAGAGCAATTTGACCGGAATGGCGCCCCATCACTTCAATAATAAAATTTCGTTCATGTGAAGTAGCCGTGTCACGGATACGGTTGATTGCTTCCACTGCCGTACCGACAGCTGTATCAAATCCGATGGTATAATCGGTACCGGCTATGTCATTGTCAATGGTTGCAGGAATACCTACTACTGATAATCCCATTTTGGCCAGTTCGACTGCCCCGTGCAACGAACCGTCGCCGCCAATAACGATCAAGCCCTCAATTCCTTCGCGGTTAAGGTTATCGATAGCTTTTGCCTGTCCGGCCTTAGTACGAAATTCTGCAGAGCGAGCTGTTAATAAAACCGTCCCCCCTCGGTGAATAATGTCAGCTACCGAGCCGCTATTAAGACGGTGAAAATCACCCTGGACCAGGCCGGCATAACCCCGGGCAATCCCGATAACCTCAACACCCAGGGCGGCAGCCCTGCGGACTACCGCCCTAATAGCTGCATTCATACCCGGAGCATCGCCGCCGCTGGTCAAAACTCCTATCGTATGCAATAGCTTGCCCCCAGTTTATGGTGTTTTATTTTATGGGAAGAAGGCGGTGCCACCTCACCTGCATAAGCCCGGCAAGGTTTTAACTTGTAAGGGCAGTACTTATTATTTCATTGGCTTCTTCTGCTTCCGACTCAGGAACTAAAATTTCATATCCCGCCAGGTCCCCTGCCTGGGCAGTGCCAATCGGACGTAAATTAACCATAATACCTTCTTGAGTTAAGCGTTGCTCCAGGCGAAGAGCCAGTTTGCGATTGGCCGCAATATAAATCACGGTCCACATCCCGCTCAATCCCCCGCTTCTATGCTCCCATATTTTGTCATGACTACTGCCCGGCCACGGATCTTCAAAGCTGAAGTATGCTCCGTAAACTGGGCAACCATGATTTCCCCCTTATCCAGTTTTTCGGAATGATGAAACTTGGTATCCTTGCCCCGGGTAAGACCAATAATAGTAACCCCGTTCTCCAGAGCTTTTACCAGCACAAAATCAGCATTAAGAGCATTAATAATATTCCCACCCTCCATCAAAAACACCTCCAAGCATAAAACAGCTTCCCCCACAAAACAGCCCGCCCTGCATAACAAGCTTCAGTTAAAGCTGACTATAACGCTTAAGTAAGGCCTGCTCAACCGGCGGCGGCACCAGGCCACGGATACATCCCCCTAGGGAGGCTACCTGGCGAATTATACTGGAGCTAATAAAGGAATATTCCGTAGCTGTCATTAAAAAAACCGTCTCGATATCATCAGCCAGTTTTTTATTCATTATCGACATCTGAAACTCAAATTCGAAATCAGAAACAGCCCGCAAACCTCTAACTACTGCTATCGCTTTTTCTTGCCGGGCAAAGTCAACCAGCAAGCCGGAAAAAGGTTTAACAGCCGCCTTGGGATAGTCCTTGACAACATCTTTTATCAATGCCACCCTTTCTTCCAGAGAAAACAAAGTCTGTTTGTAGTTGTCGGCAGAAACACCAATAATTACCCGGTCGAAAAGGTCCATAGCCCTTTTAATAATATCCAGGTGACCGTTGGTTATAGGGTCAAAAGTACCTGGACATATAGCCACTCGCAAAAGAATATCACCCCCTTGCCCGCCTCTACTTAGCTATTCAACCCTGGCTTTGATATTCCTGCCAGTCCATTCTAAATTATCCCTTTTTCGACACCAGCTTAACCCTATCATGCCCCCCTAACAGCCTGGCCAAACCTGTTATAAGCTCCGCAGTGGGCTCAACCCACAGTTTGCGGTCCAGAGCAAAAGTCCGCCGTTCGGCAGCAAGGTATACATAAACCTGGCAGCAGCCCGGTGATAAGCTTAAAGCATTTTGTACCTCTCGTATTTGCCTTTTATCGCTCAACTTCAAATAAAGACAGTCACCGCCTGGCTGTTGCGGCAAAGCTCTGCCTTCATTCCCCGCCGCCAAAGGCTCAATCCGGTCCGCCAGTACCTGTACCTCTTCTTCCTGTTTGCTGATATGGCCATGTACTAACACAACCTGATCAGGCGCCAGCCAGGAACGCCCCTGGCTGTATACCCGGGGAAACAGGACAACTTCTACCTGGCTGCTGAAGTCTTCCAGAGTCAGGTAAGCCATAGGGTTCCCTTTCCTGGTTATTATGCGGCGTAAATTTCTTGCCAAACCGCCAATTGCTACCTGGCTGCCGTCGGTAATTGCCGCCAAGTCCGACAAAGAGTGGGATACCCGCCGGCTTAAAAGCTCCTTATAAGGTTCCAGTGGGTGGCCGCTTAAGTAAAAACCAAGCAGCTCCTTCTCGGCAACCAGGATATCAGCAGGAGAAAAATCATCAAGCTGTGGCGGTACAGGCTCACTTATTTCTGTAGGCACCAAATCCAGCAAAGAAACCTGGCCGCTGCGGCGGTCTTCCTGGCGCTGGGCTGCAATTTCCAGGCAAGTATCCAGCATAACCAGCAACTGGCGCCGGTTGGCAGCCAGCGAATTAAAAGCTCCACAGCGGATTAGGCTTTCCAGTACCCTCTTATTGACCTGGCGTGAATCCACCCTGACACAAAAATCGAGCAGGGATTTAAAAGGTCCCCCTTGCTCACGGGCAAGCAATATCGCCTCAACTGCAGCCCGGCCCACATTTTTGATAGCTGCCAGGCCAAAACGTATATGGCCATCGCTGACGGTAAAATCCATACCGGACTGGTTGACATCAGGCGGCAGCACTTTTATGCCCAGCCGCTGGCATTCCCCCAGGTAAGAAGCCATTTTGTCAAAATTTTCACCTACGCTGGAGAGTAAGGCGGCCATCAACTCTGCCGGATAATGAGCTTTCAAATAAGCAGTCTGGTAGGCCACCAGGGCATAGGCCGCTGAATGGCTGGCATTAAAACCATAACCGGCAAAATACTCCATCAGCTCAAATATCCTGGCAGCGGTGTCGGCCGGTATACCCCGGGCACTTGCCCCTTCTAAGAAACGCTGGCGCTGGGCTGCCAGGACTTCCGGTTGTTTCTTGCCCATAGCCCGGCGCAAAAGGTCGGCCTGCCCCAGGCTAAAACCAGCCAGCTCGCTGGCAATACGCATGACCTGTTCCTGGTAGAGAATAACCCCATAGGTGTCTTTAAGAATCGGCTCCAGGGATGGATGCAGGTAGCTTACCGGGATCGCCCCATGCTTGCGACGTATATAATCTTCCACCATACCGCTCCCCAGAGGGCCGGGCCGGTACAGGGCTACCAGGGCAATAATATCTTCAAAGCGTTCCGGTTTTAATTCTTTTAATATAGCCCGCATGCCGCTGCTCTCCAGCTGGAAGATACCGCTGCTTTCACCGGTGGCCAGCAGTTTATAGGTAGGCTTATCGTCCAGGGGCAGGTTTTCCAGGTCCAGCTCATGGCCCCGGTTAGCCCGGATAGCTGCACAGGCATGGCCAATAACCGTCAGGGTGCGTAAGCCTAATAAGTCCATTTTTAACAGGCCCAGTTCTTCCACCGCCTGCATAGGATACTGGGTAGTTACCGCTTCGCCGCTTTTTTGTAGAGGTAAATAATGAGTCAAAGGTTCCTGAGAGATTACGATCCCGGCAGCATGAGTAGAAGCATGACGGGGCATGCCTTCAATAGCCCGGGCCGTATCCAGCAGTTCTTTAACGGCAGCGCTGGTCCTATATATTTCCTTTAATTCAGAAGAACCTTCCAGGGCCCGTTCCAGGGTAATCCCCAGCTCCATCGGCACCATTTTGGCGATACGATCAACTTCACTCAGCGGTACGCCCAGGACCCGGCCTACGTCCCGTACGGCAGCCCGGGCAGCCATAGTGCCGAAGGTCA
>JAAYGJ010000119.1 GCA_012727745.1 Clostridia bacterium
ACCGTATAGCGGTCACAACCCAGCTTGCGGGCCAGGATGCTCAGTTTCTCAATTTCGTCAACCTGTAGCCCGCGCTCGATATTTTTCTGCCACTGCGGGGCATCGGGGCTAAGCTGTAAAAAACGTATTACCGGCAGGGTATAGAGGCCGCGGCGCAAATCCTGACGGCAGGGTTTGTTCATTTTTTCGGCGCAGCCGAAGAGGTCCAGGAAATCGTCAATTATCTGGTAAGTCAGGCCCAGGTGCCAGCCAAAGCGGGCCAGACAGTCCTGTTGTTGGCGTTTTAAATGGCCCAGGATGCTGCCGCAGCGGCAGGCAGCACTGAACAGGGCGGCAGTTTTTTGACCGATATAAGTATAATAAGCATTGATATCAGGGGCCGAGGCAGACAGTTGCAATATTTCCCCGCTGCACATACTGCGGATAGCTTCTGTAACTGTGTAGAGAATGGCTTTTTTGCCCTTGGTCAGAAGGCTGAAAGCGGTGGCAAAGAGGTAATCGCCGGCCAATACAGCCGGCAGGTTGCCATACAGGCAATGGAGAGCCGGCCGGTTGCGCCGTGTTTCAGCGCCGTCCATTATGTCATCGTGGATAAGGGAAGCCAGGTGCACCAGCTCGATGGCCACAGCGGTACGTTGTACTTCCAGGGCATCATGCCTGCCAAACTGGGCGCAGGTAAACACCAAGCTGGGGCGCATACCTTTTCCCCCTTTGAGGACATGGTTTAACAACTCCTGCAGGCAGGGGTCCGGTGTCGAGATAGCTTCAGCAAGAACTTTTTCTATTTCTGGTATTGTCAAGGCATATTCTCCTTTATAGCTTTTAATTGGCGCCAGGGGGCCACAAAAAGCCCCGCATCCGGCTATTGCCAATTACAGGTTAGTATACCTAAAATAATGGCATCTTAATAGTTAATATGAATTATTCCACCTCTACACCGATATTAAAAGAAAGAACTAATAATTTGGTGGTACAGGAAGAAAGGGCGAGAAAACTTAAAATAGTTTATTGCCAAAGAATGCCAGGCTAGAAAACAAACATTGATCGGTGAGGAGACCTGTGTTATAAATATAGTCAAAGAAGGTCAAAAGGTTAAACTAGGACAAAAGGTTAGGGAAGGTTAAATTGTTGGCTACAGGAGCCGGTAAGCAGGTATAAATAGGTCAGGTAAAGTCAAAAATGAGAAATAAATAAGATTAATTTTTGCTGTGGAGGGATGGTTGGGGGAATGGAAAGCAGGACTTTAGCTGATCAAATTGAGGACTATATAAAACGGAAGCTGAATTCTAGCAGGGATGGCGTTATCGAGTTACAGCGCCAGGAGCTGGCTTTACGCTTTACCTGCGTGCCTTCACAGGTTACTTACGTTCTGGGAACCCGTTTTACCCTCGAGAGGGGTTACCTGGTAGAAAGCCGCCGCGGTGGCGGCGGATATATTCGAATTATCAGGGTGCCTTTAAACAAAGACGCGGAATTAAAAGAGTGGCTCCGGCAATCGCTGGGAGACTATATATCCCAGGAGGCGGCAGCAGGCTTGCTCCGGCGTATGGTCGAGGAAGGGCTGTTGACCCGGCGGGAAGAGCTGCTTTTAAACGCGGCGATTAACCGCCAGGCGTTGCCGCTGGAGCTACCAAAGCGTGATCAGGTGCGGGCTTCAATTTTAAAGATGGTTGTTTTGACCTTAATGCGCAGAGATTTTCCGGACTAAACTCAGCTCTCACATCCCAATTTCATTCTCATATAAGGGAGGGTTAACAAATGCTTTGTGAACGCTGTCAGGAGAGAACGGCGACAGTCCATGTTACCCAGATAATTAACGGCCAGAAAACAGAACTATCCTTATGTCAGGAATGCGCCCGTGAAATCCAGCCCCAGTTTGATTTTTCGATCCCCAAGTTCCTCGCCGGTCTGTTTGATAACGAACTGAGCATAAAAGCTCCGGCGGCAGCAGTGCAGTGCCGCCAGTGCGGCTTGAGCTACGAGCAGTTTCATCAGACAGGGCGCCTAGGCTGTCCCGAATGTTACGAGCGTCTGGCACCGCGCCTGGACCCTCTGATCAGGCGCATCCAGGGCAGTAGCCAGCACCGGGGCAAAGTACCGCTCCGGGCCGGGGGCAATTTGCGGGTCAAGCGCGAAATTGAAGAACTGAGGTCACAGTTGCAGCAATTGGTTCAGCGGGAAGAATTTGAAAAGGCAGCTCAGGTTCGCGACCAGATTCGCAGCCTGGAAAAACGCCTGGCAGAATTGGAGTGATTTGTAATGGGCCTTAATGTCAAGCAGGTCAGCAAGTGGATGGAAGGTTCCGGCCCTCAAGCCGACATCGTCATCTCCAGTCGTATTCGCTTGGCCCGTAACTTAAAGGGAATACCTTTTCCTAATCGGATGAATGAAGCTGAGGCCAAAACGGTAGTTCACCAGGTGGCTGCAACTATACAAGCAGCGCCGCTTATCCAGGCTGTAGGCCAGTTAAAGCTCTATCCCCTGGGAGAATTGTCACCACTGGAAAGGCAAATACTAGTAGAAAAACACCTTATCAGTCCTGATCTAGCCGGGGCCGGGGAAGCCGGTGCAGTTGTCCTGCGGGAGGACGAGGCTGTCAGCATTATGGTCAACGAAGAAGACCATATACGCCTGCAGTGCCTTTTGCCGGCGCTAATGCTGCACGAAGCCTGGCGCCTGGCAAACGTCGTTGACGACGCACTGGAGAACGAGATTGATTATGCCTTTGACCAGACCCGGGGGTATCTGACGGCCTGCCCCACCAATGTCGGTACCGGTTTACGAGCTTCCACCATGCTCCATATGCCTGCCCTGGTGCTGACCAAGCAGGCCGGGCACGTATTATCAGCTCTCACCAAAGTGGGGCTTGCAGTAAGGGGCCTGTATGGGGAAGGGACAGAAGCACGAGGCAACATTTTTCAAATCTCCAACCAGATAACTATGGGCCGTTCTGAGGAAGAAAGAATTAATAACCTGTCAGCAATCACCTCCCGCCTGGCTGACCAGGAGCGAGAGGCGCGTCTGCTCCTGCGCAAGCAGAGCCGTTGGCAACTAGAGGACCGGGTCGGCCGCGCCTATGGTACTCTGGCCAACGCCCGTATCTTGAACTCCCAGGAAGCCCTGCAGCTTATCTCTGATGTGCGCCTGGGGGTAGATATGAAAATATTACCCGATCTTGACCAGCGGCTATTAAATAAACTAATGGTCTTTATCCAGCCTGCTTTCTTACAATATACAGCAGGCAAGGAAATGAGTCCTTTTGAACGGGATGTCCATCGGGCAGCAGTGGTAAGAGAACTAATCGCAGGTCATGCGAAGTAAGCTACTGATGTTAACAGGTCAAATAAGAAAATTAATACACATGGAGGTGGAATTATAATGTCAACCCGTTTTACTGAAAGAGCCAAACGAGTTTTACGTCTGGCCCAGGAAGAAGCCCGGGCTTTAAGACACCCGGCCATAGGGACGGAACATATTTTACTGGGAATACTGCGTGATGGTGATAGTGTCGCTACCAGAGCTCTGAGCAATCTGGGGGTTAATTTTAAAGCTGTGTTGGAAGAATTGCGCAGGACGTTGCGTCCCGGGGAGGTAAGCACCGGGCAGGAGTTGGGTATGACGCCGCGGGCCAAAAGGGTGCTGGAGCTTGCCAATGAAGAAGCCCGCCGTCAGGGCGTTAATTACGTAGGCACTGAACATATCCTTTTGGGGCTGCTGGAGGAAGGCGAAGGTGTGGGAGCCCAGGTACTTAACAGTTTAGGGCTTAAACCCGACCAAATTCGCCAGCAAATAAATAACTTATTAGGGGGAACCGGGGCCAAACAAATGCCGACCGGTGGCTGGACCCTTTTATTCGGCAATTTGCCTTTTGGTATGCCCGGCCAATCCGGGGCGATAGGTTTCCAAGCTCCGGGAGGAACAGCCGGCACTAAGATGCACGGGGCCTCTCAAGGCAAAACACCTACCCTGGACCAGTTCAGCCGTGACCTGACCCAACTGGCCCGGGAAGATAAGCTGGACCCGGTCATAGGCCGCGAGAAGGAGATCGAACGGGTTATCCAGATCTTAAGCCGGCGCACTAAAAACAACCCGGTACTGATAGGCGACCCCGGAGTGGGCAAAACGGCCATTGTCGAAGGCCTGGCACAAAAAATTGTCCAGAACCAGGTGCCGGAGGTCTTAAAAGATAAACGGGTCATAGACCTGAATATGTCCGGGATGGTTGCCGGTACCAAGTACCGGGGTGAATTTGAAGAACGCTTCAAACGGGTCATGGACGAAGTGCGGTCTGCTGGTGATGTTATCCTTTTCATCGATGAATTGCATACCATCATCGGCGCCGGTGCAGCCGAAGGGGCTATTGATGCGGCCAATATCCTAAAACCCGCCCTGGCCCGGGGCGAGATGCAGACCATTGGCGCCACAACCATCGACGAATACCGCAAGCATATCGAGCGCGACGCTGCCCTAGAACGCCGTTTCCAGGCGGTAATGGTAGGGGAGCCCACGCTGGAAGAAACAGTTGCTATCTTAAAAGGCCTGCGGGATCGTTATGAGGCGCACCATCGGGTTAAAATTACCGATGAGGCCCTGGAGGCAGCAGCCAAACTATCCGACCGTTATATCAGCGATCGCTTTTTGCCTGATAAAGCTATAGACCTTATTGACGAAGCTGCCTCTCGGGTGCGCTTGCAAGCCTATACGGCTCCCGACGAGGTCAAGAAGTTGGAAACTCGCCTGGAAGAGCTAGAAAAGGAAAAAGCGGCGGCCGTTCATGCCCAGGAGTTCGAAAAGGCTGCTACCCTGCGAGATGAAGAAAAGAAGCTCAAAGAAGAATTAGAAACTAAGAAAAACGAATGGCAGAAAGAGAAAGGGGCAGAAAAATCCACTGTAACCCCGGAGGATATTGCCAACATTGTCTCCAGCTGGACAGGTATACCGGTTACTCAGCTAGCCCAGGAAGAGAGCGAACGTCTGCTGCGCCTGGAGGAAATCCTGCACCGGCGGGTAATTGGCCAGGAAGAAGCAGTACAGGCGGTTGCCCGGGCAGTACGAAGGGCCCATGCCGGTATCAAAGATCCCAAACGGCCTATCGGTTCCTTTATCTTCCTGGGTCCCACCGGAGTGGGCAAAACCGAACTGGCCCGGGCCCTGGCCGAAGCCCTCTTTGGCGACGAAGATGCCATGACGCGCTTTGATATGTCCGAGTATATGGAAAAGCATACTGTTTCCCGGCTGATAGGCGCACCGCCAGGCTACGTGGGCTACGAGGAAAGCGGCCAGTTGACCGAAGCAGTGCGGCGCCGGCCCTACAGCGTCATCCTTTTTGATGAAATTGAAAAAGCTCACCCGGATATCTTTAATGTCCTGCTGCAGGTCCTGGAAGACGGTCGCCTGACCGATGCCAAAGGGCGCACAGTAGATATGCGCAACACGGTAATTATTATGACTTCCAACGTAGGCGCCAGCACTATCAAGCGGCAGAGCCTGGGCTTCAAGGCCTCAACTGACCAGGTAACAGCCGATTACGAGAGCATGAAAAAGCACATTATGGAAGAGTTGCGGCGCACCTTCCGGCCCGAGTTTTTAAACCGGGTTGACGAGCTGATTGTTTTCCACGCCCTGTCCCGGGAGGATATCAAACAGATTGTCGATCTAATGATTGCTGAACTGAACCGGCGCCTGGAGGATCAAAATATAACGGTAGAAGTAAGCGACGAAGCCAAAGAAATCTTGCTTAAAGAAGGTTTTGACGAGGCTTTCGGCGCCCGACCTTTAAGGCGGGCCATCCAGAGCCTTATCGAAGACCAGCTTTCCGACGGTATGCTGGCCGGTCACTTTACTTCCGGGGATAAAGTGCTGGCAGCAGCGCGGGACGGCAAGATTGTGCTGGAGAAAGCTGAAGCTTAGAAATGTAGGAACTAATTCGGGACACCTGCTCAACAACAGCAGGTGTTCTTTTTTGGCTGATATTTTTATCCTCTGACAACAATGGGTCAGGGAATACAGGTAAAATAAGGAGACAGCAAGTAGTCAGAAGCTGATGAAAAAAAGTTGTAACAGGGAGTTTTTTCCGCAGGTTTGCAGGAATCTATAATTATTGGTCGAAGTATTATGGGACTGCCGTCCTAGGACTTACGTATTATGCCTTTTATAAAGGCGAACTTGTTATAACTTATTATAACTATACGTTGAAGTCGTAAATATAACTTCCGTTCCAGACAGACAACGCAAAGCAGCTTTGGGGTGGTTAGAGATGGCGTTGACCAGCAAGGCTAAAGCTACACTTCTAGAGGGAATTGTGAGGAGTATTTCAAAAAAGCTGTACGGTAGAGGCCCGAAAGACGTTCGCTGTGTCTGCCAGGGAAACGTATTCCTTATTCGTTGCAAAGGAATTTTGTCTTCAATTGAACAATGCCTGGCCGGGCAGGGCCCAGAAGGGATCCTTACCATGCAACGCATACGCCGGGAGCTGTTTGAAAAAGAACGGGAACTAATTAAGGAACAATTTGAGACAACAGAGATTAAGGTTGAGGCAGTATTGCAGGATTTTTATTACGAAAAAGATGAACGCTTGCTGGTGGTAGTAACCCAGGAGTAGTGAGACATAGGTTATCAAAACCATGTTAAAGTTCATAGCGATGAATTATGATGGCTAGCGTAAAGGAGATCCAAAGACGATAGCCTGGACGAGAGCCGACTTTCATAGCGCGAAAATTGCGGATGAGGGTCGGCTTTGTTATTGAGTTGACTTAGAAAAAAATTATACGAAAGGGGATGATTTAACCTTTTAGGGGAATCAGGAGGGGGGCTTTTGCACTTCTGATAAGCCTAAACCGAATTTTTAAACAAGGGGGAATTAATTGTGAGATATAAGCCTCGCCGTTATCTGTCTATAATTGTTACCTTAAGTTTTCTACTTACTATTATGCTGGGCGGTGTCCAGGCAGCTTTTGCCCAGCCGTCAGATATCCAGGGGCACTGGGCCCAGGAGCAGATCGGCAAATGGCTCGATAAAGGATTAGCCGGGGGCTACCCGGACGGCACATTTAAACCTGACCGGACGGTTAGCCGGGCTGAGTTCGTAGCCCTGGCCAACCGCGCCTTTAAATTTGAAGCTACTGCCGAAATAAGTTTTAGCGACGTAGCCGCCACAGCCTGGTATGCTGGCGAGATAAGTAAGGCCAGTGCTGCCGGCTATGTGTCCGGTTACGAGGACGGGACCTTCCGGCCCGGCAACAATATCAGCCGCCAGGAAGCAGCCGCCATGCTGGTAAGGATATTAGGACTGGATGCTCCTGACATAAATGTGCTTGACCGCTTTGCTGACGCTGCTGCAATCCCCGCCTGGAGCAGGGGAGCCATTAACAGCGCCGTAGCGGCGGGCTTGATGTCCGGCTATCCGGACCAGACCTTTAGACCCTCCCAGGCTATAACCCGGGCAGAAGCAGTAGTAACCCTGGACCGGGCTCTGGGTTATGCGCCGGTTGAAGAACCCGAACCGGTGGAGAGTGCTGTTGAGGGCGTTGTAAGTTTTAATGGCAAGCTCGTCAGAAATGCTACCATACTTGTTTTTGCAGCAGGCAGCTATGAGATTTTAGCGGAAACCGAAACCAACAACCGGGGGTATTTTAAAGTTGAATTAGAACCCGGCGATTACGATATTACCGCTGCAGGAGATGGCGGGGTCGCCTGCGAGGGTGATATTAGAATCCTTGAGAATAAAGTGACAAAGATCGACCTTGCCCTAGAAGAGGCAGCAGAGATTAGCGGCGAGTTGAAGGATAAAAACAACAGGGCTGTCAAGAAGGCCACCATCCTGTTTACCACCAATCCAACTTTCGCCACCGTTAGCGATAATAACGGCCAGTTTACAGCCTTGGTGCTTCCCAACCGGACCTATACCGTGCGCGCTTATGAGCCCGGCGAAGAGGATGAAGAACCGGAAATAGTGGCAAGAGAACTGGTCGTAGGTAAAGCCGGCCGCCACAGCATCGGTACGCTTAACGCTCCCTTCTCCGTCAGTGTCAGCGTCGGCGGTGGTGGTGGGGGCGGAGCACCGTCCGTACAGATTGCTTCCACTTACAAGTTCAGCTATGAAGTGCCTGCTGACGTTGTAGC
>JAAYGJ010000120.1 GCA_012727745.1 Clostridia bacterium
ACGTTGAGCAGGCCAAAGTTGATGGCTCCTTTCCAGATAGTGTGCATTGTTCCACCTCCTCGCTTCTATTTTTCCTGTTTAGGGCTTGATTATTTATATCCGGCAATGGGGGTTGAACTGATAGCAGTTAAGATTTGGTGAAATTATCAAATAAAAAAGGAACTAAAGCTTAGTTGATACCAGGCAAGAAAAAAGCATGGCAACTACCGTTGTGACGGCAGGCTGCCATGCTTTTTTGTTAATATTTTAGTGTTAGACCTGGCGTTAAGAATTGGATTCTTGTTAACGGGTGCTGTTTACCTTATATCCTGGCAGGGGCCCCCGGGGCGTATAATGGGTGTGCAATAGTTTTTTAGCCGTTTCGCTTAAAGGTTTGCCTAAGAATTCGGCATAAATTTTTTGTACCACCGGGTTTTCGTGGGAGAGGCGGTAGCGCCGCGAGTGGTCGATACGGTAGAGACCGTCGGCGCGATTGTGGCGGTAGTCCAGGGATATTTCTTTATGGTCGCGGTTACCAAAGATAGGCTGACCGCCGCCACCGACACAACCTCCGGGACAGGCCATGATTTCAACGTAATCAAACTGTTCTCCGGCTTTCATCCGTTCCAGGATTTTGCGGGCGTTGCCGATCCCGTGGGCTACGGCAAGTTTAATTTTTCTTCCTTTCAGGTCTGCCCATGCTTCTTTTATCCCGCTGGTACCGCGAAATTCTTCAAAATCTATAATGTCCATTTCTTCGCCGTGAGTTATAGCATAGGCCGTCCGAACTGCCGCCTCCATAACACCGCCGGTGGCACCAAAAATAGTGCCGGCACCGCTGGCCAGCCCCAGGGGTTTATCGTATTCCTCGTCATAGAGTTTGTTGAAGTTGATACCTGCCTGGCGGATCATCCGGGCGAGCTCCCTGGTAGTCAGGACATAATCTACATCTCGCCGTGTCCCATTGCTCATTTCCGGGCGGTTGGCCTCAAATTTCTTAGCAGTGCAGGGCATTATGGCAACAATTACTATTTTGTCCGGATCGAGCTTTTCTTTCTGCGCCAGGTAACTCTTGGTGATGACGCCAAACATTTCCAGAGGCGACTTACAAGTAGAAAGGTTGGGGATAAACTCCGGGTAAAAGTGCTCGCAATATTTAACCCAGGCCGGGCTGCAGGAGGTTAGCAAGGGCAGGGGCCCGTTGTCTCCTTCCAGGCGCTCCAACAGTTCATGGGCTTCTTCCACAATTGTTAGATCCGCGGTGAAATCGGTAGCAAAAACCCGGTCAAAACCAAGCTGGCGCAGGGCGGCCACCAGTTTACCGGTAACTACACTGCCAACGGGTAGGCCAAACATTTCGCCCAGGGTAACCTGAATTGACGGTGCGGTCTGAACAATTACGTATTTGTCCGGATCTTCCAGGGCCTGCCATACCTCATCGATATATTCTTTTTCAGTGAGAGAGCTGGTTGGGCAGGCCAGGACGCACTGGCCACAGGTGATACAGGCTACTTCGGAGAGATCTTTCATGAAAGCCGGGGCGATAACGGTGTCAAAACCCCGGTTCTGGGCAGCATAGACATTGACTTCCTGTACTTTACTGCAAATGGCTTCACACCGCCGGCATTTGATACATTTGTTGTAGTCGCGAACAATAAAGGGATTACCGTCGGCAATGGGATGCAGAGAAGTTTCACCCTTATAGAGAATTTTTCTGATGCCCAGATTATTGGCCAGGTTTTGGAGCTCACAGTTAAGGTTGCGGATACAGGTGGTACACTCGCGGTGGTGGTCAGATAGGAGCAATTCCACCACGGTGCGCCGGGTTCGCAATACCCTCGGGCTGTGGGTATGGACCTTCAAGCCGGCAGTAACGGGATAAACGCAGGCTGCCTGCAGTGTTCTGGCCCCTTCAATTTCTACCAGGCAAACCCGGCAGTGACCGATTTCATTGATATTTTTTAAATAACAGAGGCTAGGAATTTCGATGCCAACGTGGTGGGCAGCTTCTAAAACTGAAATCCCTTCTTCGGCTACTACTTCCCGGCCGTCAATCCAAAAGTGTACTTTTTTTCTATCCGGTGCAGCTTTTGCTTCTCCTTTAGGGGTAATAGGGGTAAGGGGATAATGAACAAGGTTATCAGCAGGCATTTACTGCACCTCCTTTACTTAAATTGCGGCACACTCCTGCCCGGCAGTGCTTATCTCTAACGTGTTCTTCGTATTCATGACGGAAATACTGCAGCGTCGAAAGTATTGGATTGGACGCCGTTTGACCCAGACCGCAGAGGGAGGCTTCTTTGACATCGTAGCTCAAATCCTCCAGCAGCTTCAGGTCATCCATAGTGCCTTCGCCGGCAGTAATTCGTTTTAAGATTTCCAACAGGCGTTTAGTCCCTATGCGGCAGGGGGTACAGTTACCACAGGATTCGTCCTGAGAAAATTCCAGGTAAAAGCGGGCGATATCCACCATGCAGTTGCTTTCGTCCATGACTATTAGTCCCCCTGAGCCCATAATGGAACCGGCAGCATTCAAGGCTTCATAATCAACAGGGGTATCAAGCAGCTCTTCCGGCAGGCAGCCACCTGAGGGGCCCCCGGTCTGCACCGCTTTAAATTTTTTGCCGCCGGGAATACCGCCGCCAATATCGAAGATAATCTGGCGCAGGGTGGTGCCCATGGGCACTTCGATAAGGCCGGTATTGTTAATGCTGCCGGCCAGAGAAAAGACCTTGGTGCCTTTACTGCCCTCGGTGCCGAATTTGGCGTACCATTCCGGTCCTTGCCAGATTATAAGGGGCACGTTAGCCAGGGTTTCAACATTATTAACAAGGGTAGGTTTGCCCCACAGGCCGGACTCAGCCGGGTAAGGGGGGCGGGGACGAGGTTCACCCCGTTTACCGCTGATTGAACGTAAAAGGGCTGTTTCTTCTCCACAAACAAAGGCACCAGCGCCTAACCTGATCTCAACGTTAAATTTAAAACCTTTGCCCAGAATGTTGTCTCCCAGCAAGCCGTTGCGGCGGGCCTGACGGATGGCTTTTTCCAGGCGGTCGACTGCTATAGGGTACTCAGCCCGGACATATATATAGCCCTGCTGGGCACCGACAGCATAAGCGGCGATAGCCATTCCCTCCAGAACACTGTGGGGGTCGCCTTCCAGGATACTGCGGTCCATAAAAGCACCAGGGTCGCCTTCATCGGCGTTGCAGACTACATATTTGGTTTGCCCTTCAGCAGCAGCCGTGAACTGCCATTTACGGCCGGTGGGAAAGCCTGCCCCGCCTCGCCCTCTAAGACCGGAGGCGCTAATGGTGGCGATAATTTCCTCAGGCCGGTGTGATAAAGCTTTTTCCAACGCCATATAGCCGTTGCGGCTGATGTATTCATTAATATCTTCCGGGTTAATCAGGCCGCAATTGCGTAATGC
>JAAYGJ010000121.1 GCA_012727745.1 Clostridia bacterium
ATTCCAAGGATACCCTACCTATTTCTTGTTGGAAAGGCATTTACACAAAATATTTTACGTCATCTTCTCACTTTGTCAGGTGTATTAATATATAATATGAGGAGGCGCTAATGTATGAACAATGACATATTATTTGATATAAATAAACTCTATAAATACTTTCCAGTATATGGAGGAGCGCTTTTAAGAAAAGTTGGCGATGTAAAAGCAGTAGTCATAGCTTTTTTAGGCTTACTTTGGAGGTATGATCTTGCGGGCAGAAGATAAAAGAAAAGTTATGCAGTTTTTAGAGGCCAACAAAGAGGAGATGCTCGAATTTTTAATACGGACCATACAAACCCCCAGCCTCAGCTGTCACGAAGGAGAGGTTGCCAGGCTATATGCCAGTAAAATGCAGGAGCTTGGCTATGATGAGGTTGAAATCGACGGTATCGGTAATGTCCTGGGCTGGGTGAAAGCTACTGAACCTTGTTACGAAAAATGTTTGCTGTTTAACGGGCATATGGACCATGTGCCGCCGGGCAAAATGGTTGACCCCTATGCCGGGCTGATTATCGATGCCGGCCGGTACGGGGAAGAGGGTCAGGCAGTTTATGGGCGCGGCGCCTCTGACATGAAAGGGGCCCTGGCAGCGATGGTTTTTGCTGCTGGCGCTATTAAAGCTGCCGGGATTAAATTAAAACGAGATCTGTTAGTTACCCCGGTGGTGCTTGAAGAAATGCGCGGCCAGCTGGGAACCAAATACCTGATTGAAAATGATAACCTAAAAGTTGAATATACCATTGTCGGGGAAGCCAGCAATCTCGATATCGCCCTGGGCCATCGCGGGATTATTGAACATATTATCACTACCAGCGGCAAAAGCGCCCACGCCAGCCAGCCGGAACATGGTGTTAATGCCTTTTATAAAATGATGGACATTTTGACTGCCGTGCGCCTCAATATCATTCCCAAGCTGCCGGCAGACGAGCTTTTTGGCAAAACGACCATGACGATAAATACCTGTCAGGTTTCTCCGGGTGTCTCCAATGTAATACCGGATAGCTGCACAGTAACTATAGATACCCGCAACATACCCTCCTTTACAGCCCCCGAGTTAACTGCCAGGCTGCGGGCAGAAATCGAAAAATTAAAGTTAAACGACCCGGAGTTAGAGTATGAAATCAGCTGCAGCAATGTGGAACTTACTTCTTACACCGGGCTGCGGGCCAGTAGCGAGAACCAGCTGTACCCCTTCTATACTTCTCCGGAGCAGCCGCTGGTAAAGAAATTGCAAGAAATTATCTCAATGGTGAGAGGGCGTCGCCCTCAGTTACGTATTTGGAAGTTTGCTACTGACGGTGGTTATCTGTCAACTAAAGCAGGAATTGTTACAGTAGGTTTTGGTCCCGGCGATGAACGCTATGCCCATACAGCTGATGATCACATATTAGTTGCCGATGTGTTTACTGCTGCCCGGGTATATGCCCTTATTGCCCTTGAAATGTGTACTTAAACTGGGCCGTTTTTGATTGCTTGAGCGAGCTCGACAGGCAGGTCGCAGTCTATAACTCCTTCGTCGTAATTCCCCATTATGGGGATTTTTTTATAAGAACAGCTTAATAGTGAAAGGAGGATTTTTATCATTTTAACTGGAAATAAATTAGACTGAAGTGATGCTACCAGGGTAACAGCAAACAGTAAAAGCAGGCAAGCTTTTAACAGGAGCAAGCAGGCGATGGTTATTCTCCATGGGACATGGCTTAGAGATAATACCACCCGTCCAAACGGACGATTTTTTGTATGGGGCGAGACACGTGAAGGGTACGAAAAGCTCCGTCCTAGAGGAATTCGCAAGAATGTTCAGCCTCACCCTTTTCAGGCTGCAGAGCATGAGCTGATAGCTGCCTTGCTAGACTTGAGCCAGGGCAAATATAAAGGCATCCCGCTGGTATCCCCGGGCCTGACTAAAACCCGCTTGTTGTTACCTTCGACTAATTACGGACCGTTACCTTCAGCGGAACTAAAACAACTTCCCATTTTCCGGGATAAAATTAAACGTGACCAGTCCACGCCAGCCTTGGTTCCCTGGCTAGTACATGGCGTGACAGTATCTCAGGTATGGGTTATAGATATATTGGGCAGATTAGCCGGGAAAAACTGTAGGACTGCTCAAGGGACAATTGCTGGAGCTGATTTCTGTTACTGGGGGCAGGTAGCCAAGTTCGCCTTGGAACTGCTGGTGCGGGAGCGTTTTATTCCCGGGGTGGCAGAAGCAAGGTCCGGATCCCGGGCCTGCAAGAGGGAAACAGCAGGTGCGCGAAACAAGCGACAATTACAGGCGAACTGGACGGCCCTGTTGGACCAAGGGGAAGATAACCACCGGGTGGATTTGCTGGCAGCCAGCATGCCGCCGGTCTGCCGGGCTGCTGCTGAGCCTGTACCACCCCGCTTGCTGCTCGAAGATTTCCTCCATGTCAGTATTGATGCAATGGCCCGCCACTGGCTGGCGAAGTCACCGCTAGAGGGCAGGCAAAAGGGGCTGAATATTGACAGCTCTCTGGCTAAGTGGGCCATTGCCCTAGCCTCCGAAAATGCCAGTTTTAGCGGTCCACCTGCAGAGCTGGAGACACTGCAGGAACAGATAGACAACTGGACCGCACCTTTATTGAGTCAACCGGGCAGCGTAGCTTTTCGCACCTGTTTTCGCCTGGTAGATCTGGAAAAACCGCCAAACAAGGCGCGCGGACAGGGGAAAAAGGCGGAGGAGCATAACTGGCAGTTGCAATACTTGCTGCAGGCCAGTGATGACCCGAGCCTGCTGGTACCTGCTGGAAAGGTGTGGCGTGAGCGGAGCAGCAGTCCGGAGTTTTTGAACCGCCGTTTTGCCAACCCGCAGGAACGCCTTCTGACAGACCTTGGCCTGGCAGCACGGCTCTTTCCGCCTCTGGAAAAAAGCCTCGCTAGTCCTGCGCCGGAAGCCTGTAATCTTACTACTACAGAAGCTTATACTTTTCTAAGTGAGGCAGCCAGTCTCTTGGCTGAAAGCGGTTTCGGCGTTTTGCTCCCTTCCTGGTGGGGGCAGCAGAGCTCTCGCCTGGGCCTGCGTCTCCGGTTTAAGTCAGGGCGGCGGCCCGGTACAGCCTCAAGAAAAAGGGGAGCCTCCGCTTCCGCAGGGCTAGGATTTGAGACCTTGCTAAGTTATGACTGGGAGCTTATGCTGGGCGAGGCTAAGCTTGAAGCGCAGGAAATAAAGAGACTTGCAGCTCTAAAGCTCCCTCTGGTGCAGATAAGGGGGCAATGGGTGGAGCTGCGGCCCGACGAACTGGCGGCCCTGGCCAGCTTAAAGAAAAAAATCAAAGGCACGGGAACCATAACCTTAATCGAAGCCCTGCGTCTGAGCCTCACCGGACAGGATACTGCTGGCGCCGGTCCCGGCCTGGCCGCTAGCGAGGAAATAATTGGAGCCGGTCTACCGCTGGTCAGCATTGCTGCCGATGATGACCTGGCGGTTTTGCTGCAAAAGTTACAGGGCAACCATAAAATAGAAATATTGCCTCAACCCCAGGGTTTTAACGGTAGACTGCGCCCTTACCAGTTACGGGGATTTTCCTGGCTGTATTTTTTAAGCGAACTTGGCCTCGGTGCCTGTCTGGCTGATGATATGGGACTTGGTAAGACGATCCAACTGCTGGCTTTGCTGCTGCAACGACAGGTCCAGGAAAGGGAGGCAGGCCCGGTTTTGCTTATTTGTCCTACCTCGGTGGTAGGCAACTGGCAGCGAGAGATTAAGCGCTTCGCTCCTTCTTTGCAGGTCCTCCTGCACCATGGCAGCTGGCGTCTGAGCGGCCAAGATTTTGTCCGGGAGGCCAGCAAGCGGGACCTGGTAATCAGCACCTACAGCCTGGCCCACCGCGATGAAAAGGACTTGCTGGCTGTTGATTGGGCCGGAGTAGTGCTTGACGAGGCCCAGAACATAAAAAACCCCGAGGCCAAACAGACCCGCAGTATCTGCCGTTTAAAGGCCGGCTTCAGGGTTGCCCTGACCGGTACTCCGGTAGAAAACCACCTGGGGGAACTGTGGTCGATCATGCAATTTTTAAATCCCGGTTACCTGGGTAACCAGGCAGACTTTCGCAAGCGTTTTATGATCCCTATTGAACGCTATCACGATCAGCGACGGGCTGAGCAATTGCGGCGCCTGGTGCAACCTTTTATTCTGAGACGGGTAAAAACAGACCCCAGTATCATCAACGATCTGCCGGAAAAGCAAGAAATCAAGGTCTTCTGTCATATGACCCGGGAACAGGCCAGCCTCTATGAAGCTGTAGTCCAGGATATGCTGCACAGTATCGAAGTTGCTGAAGGCATCCAGCGCAAAGGGCTGATACTGGCTGCCCTGACGAAATTAAAACAGATATGCAACCATCCGGCCCATTTTTTGGGTGACGGTAGTGCTCTGGAGGACCGTTCCGGTAAAATGACCAGACTGGGCGAAATGCTGGAAGAAGTCCTAGCTGCCGGTGAACGGGCACTGATTTTTACCCAGTTTGCCGTAATGGGGGCTATGTTGCAGGACTACTTGCAAACTGTTTTTGAGCAGGAAGTACTTTTCTTGCACGGCAGCGTGGCCAGGTTAAAACGAGAGGAGATGGTCCGGCGTTTTCAGGAAGATAGGAAGGGGCCGTCGCTTTTCATTCTGTCATTGAAGGCCGGCGGGGTAGGTCTGAACCTTACCCGGGCTAACCATGTTTTCCATTATGACCGCTGGTGGAATCCGGCGGTAGAGGATCAGGCTACCGACCGGGTTTTCCGCATCGGCCAGCGGAAGAAGGTCCAGGTCTATAAAATGATTTGTGCCGGCACCCTTGAAGAGAAAATTGATATCCTGATTGAGCAGAAACGTGCTCTTGCCCAGCAGATCATCGGCAGCAGCGAAAGCTGGCTGACGGAACTGTCGACCCAGGAACTGCGGGAACTGCTGGCATTAAATAATGAAGGCGTTGACTATAGTTAAAGGCTAATGGGGGTGAAGGGATGGCAGCCAGACGGGATTTCGCCAGCAACTGGTGGGCAAGGCGCTGGCTGGAGGTCCTGGAATCCTTCGGCTGGGCCAGCCGCCTGCAGCGGGGGCGTACCTATGCCCGCCAGGGTAAAGTATTAAACATTGACCTGGCCCGGGGTGAGGTAAATGCCAGGGTCCAGGGGACAAGGCCCAGGCCGTATAATGTCAAAATAAAAATAAAGCCGCTCTCAGACCGGGACTGGGAGCGGATAAGCGATAAGCTGGCCGGCCAGGCGCATTTTGCCGCCCGCTTGCTGAACGGGGAAATGCCGCAGGATATAGAAACAGTTTTTGCCGGGGTGAAGCTCTCCCTTTTTCCCCAGGATTCCCGCGACATAATTACCAGTTGTTCTTGCCCTGACTGGGCTAACCCGTGCAAACACATAGCGGCAGTCTATTACCTGCTGGGTGAGAGATTTGATACTGACCCCTTTTTGTTATTTCTTATCCGGGGTCGCAGCAAAGAAGAGCTGCTCGCTACAATAAGGGAAAAGTGGGCAGGTCAGGAGAAGAGCGCAGCTGTGCCAGATAGGGGGGCAGCAGAAGTTCAGGCGGATGCCGGCAAAGAAGAATTGCCACTGGAGCTGCCGCTGGACCCCGATGATTTCTGGCGGGTCGGGGAGGAGCTGGCTTCTGTTCAGATTGATATTAAGCTGCCTGCTGTACCGCAGGGTGTTCTTAAACGTTTAGGGCCTCCTCCTGTTGGCCTTTATTCCCTGCGCTTACAGCAGCTATTAGCCGGTTATTACCGTGAAATATCCCGCCGCGCCTATGACATGGCCTATGATGACGAAACAGACGCATAGTACGCGGGTTATACTTCGCGGCTGGATGGCAGTGCTGGCTGTACAGCAGTAATAAAAATAATAAATTAGGTATAAACGGGGGCTTCAGGATTGAGAAGCGATTTATTTGATCTTGCTTTTATCC
>JAAYGJ010000122.1 GCA_012727745.1 Clostridia bacterium
TTATAGCATAACAAAAGGAGAGATAAGCATGTTACAAATACATTTTAGCTATTATGCCCGGCCCCGCCGGGGGCGCTGCGAGTGCTGCAACCGCCAGCAAACCCTGGAGCAAAAACTATGGCTGCAAGAAGATGACAGCCTCATCGGCGACCTCAGCCTTTGCAGCGAATGCGCCGCTGTCTGGGAGGAACTCCTGGGACAGGGCAAAGAAAAAATCATTCAGGAATGGAATTTTTGCGAAGGAGTGTCCGGCAGTTAGCACAGCAAAAATGTACAATAGAAAATGTACAAAGGAGGTCAGCCATCATGGAGCAAATCTGGACCCAGGTCGGCAACTATGGATTCCCTATGGTTATTACATTTTTCCTGCTGATTCGGATAGAAAAAAAGCTCGATGCCCTGACAACAGCAATCAGCAACCTGGCGCAAACCCTGGCCAAATAACGATAAACAGGGGATGGTTCTCTGTTTCAGCTTTGCGGGGCACCAGGGCAAACATCCCCCTGTTGAAATAGAGAACCATCCCCAATTTACTCTTGCTTCCGAACAAATGTTCGGCTATAATAATGCCAGGTTGGAGGTGGTACTTTTGACAAATAACTGGTTAAATCAATACAGCCTGCCAAAGTTAAACTGCCTGGTGCCGGTCTACGGCAGCGGCGACGATGCCGGCAATTATACCGAAGTCTGGCTGGATGACGGGCATAAGATCCTCGACCGCCGCCGTACCAGGACTGTCTTAAAACACCTGGCCGCCTTCATGGGCATATCCAGCCGGCCGCAAAAAACTCCCTGGTCCCGGGACAAGCAGAGTCAATTGCCGCCTATTATCCTGGGGCCGGATACAGTCCTTGTTCCTTTGCGCCTGCGCCGTCCCCGCAACCGAGATGAGGGCGGCACCGGTTATGTGGTCGCCAACAAAATCATCCGCTGTGAACCGTACACCGAGGGCCCTTACCGCTCCCGGCTCTACCTGCGGGGCGACCAGGTCCTGCCCTGCCTGCTGCGTTTAAACACCCTGCTCATGCGTCTGGCGCAAGCCAGAGAGGCCCTGCAGGCCCGCCAGATGACTTACCGTGATCTTAAAGCTGCCGCTTACGCCTGTGAAAGCTCCCACCTATTGCTGGGGCCGGACGGCAATGCTACCCCGGTGCAGGTTATAGAGCGCCGCCAGGACCTCATTGTCTTACGCCAGGAAAATCATAAGCCGCCAGGCTTAAGCTATTAAAAGCGAGCAGCCCTGTGCTGCTCGTTATGCATCTCGCCAGACTACTGTGCCGGCAATTCGGGGACCGGCATGGGTGCCCACAACCGGGCCCACCCGGGATTTTAAAATTTCGATTAAGTTGAGCCTTTCCTGGAGCCGTTCTTGCAGCATTTCGGCATATTCCGGCGCATCGCCGTGAGCAAGATAGCAGCGCAGGGGAGTATCCCCGCCGAATTCCTCCAGAGTAATATCCACCATTCTGTCGAAGGCCCTGTTAAGGCCCCGTACCTTTTCGCAGGGATATATTTCCCCATCTTTAATAGTAAGCACAGGTTTGATGTTTAAAAGCGTGCCCAGAAATGCCGCAGCCTTGGCAATGCGCCCGCCCCGCTGCAGATAGTCCAGGGTATCCACCGTAAAAAAGACTTGATGGCGCGATTTAAAACTGGCAACCAGTTCTTTTACCTCCTGGAAGGTACATCCCCTTTCTACCGCCCGGGCAGCCTCCAGGACCATGGCGCCCAGGAGAATTGATACCCCCTGAGTATCGACCACCTCGAGCTTGGGGTATTTTAGCATTCCCTGCGCCAGGCGCGCTGCCTGCACTGTCCCGCTCATCAGCCCCGAAATGTGCAGGGAAATAATCTCCGCACCCTCGGCGACCAGCGGCTCGTAGGCAGTTACAAATTCCCCCGGCGACGGCTGCGAAGTGGTAGGCAGGACTGTTGACTGGGCTAGTTTACGATAAAAGTCGTCTGCTGTGAGATCGACGCTTTCAAGGTAAGTTTCCTCGCCAAAGATAACATTCAAAGGCACTACCGTTATATTGTACTGCTCCACCAGTTCCCGGGGCAGATCCGCCGTGCTGTCAGTAACAATCCTTATCTTAGCCATCCCCAAAACACCTCCTGCGCAAATTATTTTTCAATCCATCACAGTGCTACTCAATAGCTCAACACCGGCACTGCCGGCAGCACCTTGCCTCCTTATTCTACTGAAACCAAAAAATGATAGACCGGCTGCCCGCCGTAGTACAGCTCTATATCGGCCCGCGGGTATACGGCCTGCACTTTTTCCAGCACCCAGCGGGCTTCGGCCTCCGCCATGTCAGCGCCAAAATAAAGGGTAACCAGCCCCGGCTTCCCGCCGGATAAATGTCCCACCAGCCCTGCCACCGCCTCCTCAAGATTGGCAGCGGCAGCCACCAGCCCGTCACCAGTTAGGGCCATATATTCCCCTTTGCGGACTGAGATGCCATTGACACTGCTGTCCCGGACCGCAACCGTGACTTCTCCGTCCCTGCAGGCTGCAAGGGCTGCCTCCATCCTTTTATAGTTGGTCTCCCCGTCCTCGTATGTATTAAAAGCCAGCAGGGCGCTAATGCCCTGGACCAAACTGCGGGAAGGCAGCACCATTACCTCCTTGGAGGCCAGGCTGCGGGCCTGCTCCGCCGCCAGAATGACATTTTTGTTATTGGGCAGCAGGATAACTGTTTCAGCCGGGGTGGCTTCAACTGCCGCCAGCAGGTCCTGGGCGCTGGGGTTCATGGTCTGGCCGCCCTGGACAATCCTGTCCACGCCCAGGCTGTTCATGATGATGTTAATGCCCTCGCCCAGACCCACTGCCACCAGCCCTACCTTCTTTAAGGGCCGCTCCGCTGGCGCAGAAAGGCCGTTTTGCTCCTGCATCTGCTCTTCCATGTTGTTGATGTGTATTTCCTTTAAGGCCCCGTACCTGAGGCCGCATTCCATCACCAGGCCGGGATGATTGGTGTGAATATGCACTTTGACCGTCTGCTTGTTGCCCACCACCATCAGGCAGTCACCATAGGGTGCCAGCTCCTGGCGCAGGGTATCATGGGGTATTTGGCTGCCGCTCAAAATAAACTCCGTACAGTAGGTGTACTGCAGCTTTTTATCCAGATATTCGGCACTGGTGCTGGCAAACTGGCGCTGCTGCTGGGCCGCCACATCAAAGAGTTCCACGTCCCTGGAGGCAGCAGCGTCCTTCAAAGCCTTGATAATCCCTTCCAGGATGACTACCAGCCCCCGGCCCCCGGCGTCGACCACACCTGCTTCCTTGAGCACCGGCAGCAGCTCCGGCGTCTTTTCCAGGGCCTTCTGGGCCTGCTGATAAGCCAGCACAGTCGCCCGCACCAGGTCACCGCTGCGGCCCGCTGCTTCGCTAAAGGCTGCCGCCATCTCGCGGCCAACAGTAATAATTGTCCCCTCCACCGGGTTGGCTATCGCCTGGCAGGCCAGCTCCACTCCCCGCTGCAAACCCCGGGCAACATCGCTCAGCGAAGCCTGCTCCAGCCCGGCCATCGCTTCACCCAGCCCGGCTATAAACTGGGACAGGATTACCCCCGAATTGCCCCGGGCACCCAGCAGGCTGCCCGAAGCAGCAGCCTCTGCCACCCGGCCGATATTCTCATCCAGCTGCCGGGCCGCCTCCCGTGCCCCCGCCAGCATGGTATAGTACATATTGGTACCCGTATCCCCATCCGGCACCGGAAAGACATTTAAAGCGTCTATTTCTGCTTTCCTTTTAGCCAGCCGGTTGGTGCTGCCCACCAGCATGGCATATAAATCCTTACCGTTGAAAGAATATATCTTCAAAAAAAAACCCCCTCTAATAGCAAGCCTAGAAGGGATTAATTCGCCTTACAGCATGAAAATACCTTTTTTTGCAGACCACTGACCTCGAAAAAGCCGGGCTTTAAGGGTCGCGCCAGACCACAATACCCACAAAACCAGGGCCGGAATAGGTACCCATTACCGGTCCCATACGGGAAATAATCAGCTCGCTGCAATTAATCCTTTCCTCCACCCGCCGCCGCAGTTCCGCCAGGTAGTCCGGGGCATCGGCATCAGCAATAATGCAGTGTACCGGCTTATCCCCCACCTGCTGCCGGATCAATTCCACCATGCGGTCCAGGGCCTTTTTCCGGCCGCGCACCTTTTCCACCGGGTGGACGACTCCCCCTTTAAAAGTAAAGATCGGTTTAATATTTAACAAAGTACCCAGAAAAGCCGTCCCTTTGCCGATGCGGCCGCCTTTGAGCATGTATTCCATCGTATCGACCATAAACAGCACCTGGCGGCGGGAGTGAAAACTCTGCCACAGCTCCAGAATATCCTCGACCGAGCCGCCCCGCTCCGCCAGTCTAACCCCCTCCCGGATCATGGCATGCAGGAAAATCGAAGCCGATTCAGAGTCCACCACTTCCAAATGGGGGTAATTTAACATCTCTTTGGCCAGCCGGGCTGCCTGCACCGTGCCGCTGAGGGCAGAAGCAATATGAATAGAAATTATTTCGGCACCTTCTTCAACCAGGGGCTGGTAAGCAGCCAGAAAATCGGCCGGCGACGGCTGCGAAGTCCGGGGCAGCTTATCCGCCTGGCGCAAGCGGCGGTAAAATTCATCGGGCTTAATATCTACATAATCCCGGTAAGTCTCCTCGCCGAAGCTGCCCTTTAACGGCACTACGGTAATATTATGCTGCTCCACATACTCGGGGGACAGGTCGGCAGTACTATCGGTGACAAACCTGATCTTGGCGCTCATAACAACACCTTTCCGTCCTTGTCATTAACCTGGCTATTCTACTGAAACCAGGAAGTGATATACCGGCTGACCGCCGTAATGGAGTTCAATCTCCATCTCCGGGAAAACACCCTGCAGGTACTCCTGAATGGAGCGGGCCTCGGCCTCTGCCAGCCCGGCACCAAAATAAAGGGTAGCCAGCTCCGTCTCCGGCCCGGCCAGGTAAGCAAGGAGCTGCTCCAGTACCTGCTCCAGTTCAGGCGCGGCCGCTACCATTTCACCGCTGGCCAGGGCCATAAATTGCCCTTTAAGGACAGCAATGCCATTGACACTGCTGTCCCGCACCGCCAGGGTCACCTCGCCGCAGGAGACAGCCCTCATGGTCTCCTGCATACGGGCATAGTTTACGGCCGGGTCGTCATCAGGGTTAAGGCCGACCAGAGCATTGATACCCTCTACTACACTGCAACTGGGCAGCACCAGCACTTCTTTGACAGCCAGACTGCGGGCTTGTTCGGCAGCCAGAATAATGTTTTTATTATTCGGCAGCAAGATAACTGTTTCAGCGGGGGTGGCTTCGATTGCCTTAAGCAGGTCCTGGGCACTGGGGTTCATGGTCTGGCCGCCCCGGACAACCTGGTCGGCGCCCATGCTTTTGAAGATGATTTCAATACCCTCCCCCTGGCCCACAGCAACTATCCCCAGGGGTTTTAACGGACCGGAGGCGATAGGCCCGGCGTCTACCGGCAGAACAGGTTGCCCTGCAGCGCCATGCTGCCTTCCAGCCTGCCGTTCCATATTATCGATGCAGATTTCCTCCAGGGATCCGTACTTCAGGCAGCACTCCATTACCAGCCCCGGGTGGTTGGTATGGATATGTACCTTGGCCAGCCGGTCATTCCCCACTACCATCAAACAATCACCGTACGGCCCCAGTTCCCGCCGCAGGGTCTCCAGGGAAATCTGGTTGCCGCTCAAAATAAATTCAGTACAGTAGGTGTACTCCAGCTCGCCGTCAAAGGCCATTGCCGTACTGCTGCTGACAAACTGCCGCTGCTGCTCGGCTGCCACCTCAAAAAGCTCCACTTCTTTAGCCAGGGCCGCATCCCTTAAAGCTTTGATAAAGCCCTCCAGGATAACTACCAGGCCCTGGCCGCCGGCATCAACCACACCCGCCTCCTTGAGCACGGGCAGCATTTCGGGAGTCTGGTGCAGGGCCCGTAGCGCCCGGCGGTGGGCCAGGACAGTCGCCCTTACCAGGTCGCGGCTGCGTCCCATCGTATCAGCAAAAGATTCCACCAGTTCGCGACAGACAGTGATAATCGTACCCTCCACCGGGTTGGTGATTGCCTGGGTAGCTTTTTCCAGCCCCCGGCGGAAAGCAGCAGCCACGTCCTTCAAAGTAGCCCGCTCCCGGTCAGCCAGCACATCAGCAAAGCCGGCTACAATCTGAGACAGGATAACCCCCGAGTTGCCCCTGGCGCCCAGCAGGCAGCCCCCGGCGGCAGCCTGAGCCACCAGACCGATATTATCGTTTAACTTGCGGCGGGCTTCGCGCATTCCCTCCAGCAGGGTATAGTACATGTTAGTGCCCGTATCCCCATCCGGCACCGGAAAAACATTCAGGGCATCAATTTCATTTTTACGGTCAGCCAGCATATTAGCGCTGCCCACCAGCATCGCGTACAGTTCACGACCGTTAAAAGAATGTATCCTCAAGCAAATCCTCCATTCAGGGCCAAAGCATTTGCTTTGTCAAGCTACTGCTTAAGAAATTCGCTACATTATAAAAAATACCTCTTTTTGTCGGAAAATAGTCAAGCACTAACCGCGTTAACTCCTTTTAGCCCGGCCGGCCACTCCTGCCGCTTCCCCGCCGGCCAGCCGCTGGTAAATCGTCCTCTCCACCAGCCACAACCCTGCAGCTCCTATATTATTATGCCCAAAA
>JAAYGJ010000123.1 GCA_012727745.1 Clostridia bacterium
CTGTATGGTGTACTACTCAAACCATCCATAACGTGCGCCAGCTGTTAGGTCAGATCTTTGAAATTCCTTTAAGCAAAATTAATGTTAAAAAGCTGGCTATCGGCGGTGCCTTTGGTTCCAGCATTCAGATGAACTCAACCATACCCATCTGTGTAGCTCTGGCTTTGAAAGCCAAACGCCCTGTTAAGCTGGTTAACAGCCGCGAAGATGATGTGTATGACCATACCAAATTCCCTGCCCGCATTAAGCTGAAGGTGGGTGTTAAGAAAGATGCTACTATTGTAGCCGCTGATATGCGGGTGCTGGTTGACATTGGCGCCCACCAGATTAACGCCTACCCCTTGTTGGGTTGTATGGCCGGGTGGTACGCTTCCCTGTACAAGTGGAAAGACTTTTACTATGAAGGCAGATGCGTATATACCAATAAAGTGCCTGCCTGCGCTATGCAAGGTTACGGCAACCCCCAGGTCAACTTTGCTGTAGAGTCCCATATAGACGCTATTGCAGCTGAATGCGGTTTTGACCCCATCGAGTTTCGCCTTAAGAATTACGTTGGCGTGGGTGACGAATTCTGGGGCCAGGGGCCAACCGTAAAATCAATCATTAAGAGCTGCGGCGTTGAAGAAATGCTGCGCGAAGGTGCCAAGCTTATCAACTGGCAAGATAGACGTCCACCTGCCGAGAAAACAGGGCGCTATCGTCGCGGCATTGGAGTGGCCCGGGGTTTCCATACCTCTGGTACAGGTGGTCCCAAACCGGGTGAAGTAATCGACTACTCCACTGCTACTGTAAAAATTAACGAGGACGGTACAGTTGATGTTATTACACCGGTTGTTGACCATGGCGGCGGTACCGGTGAAGCGGCAGTGAAAATAGCGGCTGAGGTTCTTAAAGTACCTTATGAAAAGGGAGAACTCTCACCGGCAGATACCAAGACGACCGGGTATGATGTTTGTACACATGCTACCCGTGGCGTTTATTGCGGTTGTGGCGCAGTTTATCATGTTGCCCAGCAAGTTAAAGCGAAACTGTTGGAATATGCTGGCCGCATGCTGGATGAAAATCCTGATTGCTTAGAGCTCAGCTATGATCCCCAAACAAATGAAACCATTATCCATCCCAAAGGCTTTAAACAGAAGCAGATAACAATGGCCGAGGTTGCCAAACGGGCTCAGATTTATAGCTGGGGTACAATTGCCGCCACTGACAGTTTACGCCAGAAAAACTGCCCGCCCTGCTTTGTAGCTCACTTTATTGAAGTAGAAGTTGATACCTGGACCGGGATTATCAGAGTACCTCGGGCGGTCCTATTGTCAGATTCGGGAACACCGGTTAATCCTGATATGGTGGCCGGCCAGTTAGTCGGCTCATTATCCCGGGGCCTGGGCTATGCTGCTTATGAAGAAACCGAATACGACATGGAAACTGGCAAACTAAAATGTAACGGCTTTATTACTGACAATAAAGTTCCTACTAGCTGTGAAATGCCGTTGATTGAAAATCTTCATGTATATTTTGCCAAAACCTATGAGCCGTCTGGCCCGTTCGGTGCCAAAGGTATTGGCGAAGCAGCTTTAAATTCGGTTGCCTCAGCCTTTGCCAATGCGGTTTACAATGCTATCGGGGTTAGATTTTACCGGACACCGATAACACCTGAAAGAGTGTTAGAGGCTTTAGAAGGGGGTGCTGGGGTTGGAAACTAATACCAAGATTTTAGCCTGTGAATATCAGTACCTGGAGAGCTCAGAGCTTGGCCAGGTACTGACCTGGCTTGAAGAATATGGGGAGAAGGCGGCCGTTCTTGCCGGTGGTACCGATTTGCTGGTCAAAATGAAGATGGGCAATTTACAACCGGACTGCGTGATTTACATTAAAAAGATCGCTGAACTGGACTACATTAAAGACGACGCTGATGCCCTAAGAATCGGTGCTACCACAAGTCTGGCTACCATTGAACGCAATGAGGTTGTAAAAACTTACTACAGTGCTTTGTATGAAGCAGTTCGTTCGATGGCCGCGGTATCGATTAGAAATATGGGGACCATCGGCGGCAATTTGGGCAATGCTTCACCGGCAGCCGATACGGCGCCGCCGTTACTGGTGTATGATGCTACTTTGAAGCTTGTCAGCCAGCAAGGAGAAAGATTGGTTCCTCTGAACGAGTTTTTTGTCGGGCCTAGCCAATCAGTTCTAAAGCCCAATGAAATAATCGCTGAAATTATTATCCCCAAACTTGGACCCGACAGTGGCAGCAGTTTCCTTAAACTTGGTCGCGTGTCGGCAGATATAGCTAAAATAAATGTTGCCGTTTATATGCTGCGCTCCGGTAGCAAATGTGAAAGCTGCCGCATCGCTTTTGGCTCGGTAGCTCCCACCCCCATCAGGGTGCCGCAAGCGGAGGCAATGCTTAACGGCAAGGAAATAAATGAGGAACTGCTTGGCGCGGCTGCGCAGGCGGGTGCAGCGGAGATCAAACCTATAACCGACAACCGGTCTACTAAAGCTTACCGCCAAAAGGTTAGCAAGGTAATACTGCAAGAAGCCTTGCAGGCAGCCTGGCAGAGAGCGGGAGGTGCCCTCTAGTTATGGAAAGAAAATGGGTCAAAATAAAAGTAAACGGTAAAGAGCGGCAGCTGTACCTAAAACCTAATGACCTACTGCTGAATGTTCTGCGTGATGAGCTGGGGCTAATGGGTGCCAAGTATGGCTGCGGTATTGGTGAGTGCGGGGCCTGTACGGTTTTAGTTAATGGGCGGCCCATGTTATCCTGCCTGATCCTGGCGGTGACAATGGACGGACAGGAGATTACTACGGTAGAAGGTCTGGGTGACTACGACCAGCTCCATCCCTTGCAGCAGTCATTCTTGGATCACGGTGCCATTCAATGCGGTTTTTGTACCCCCGGGATGCTGGTAACAGCAAAAGGCCTGCTGGATGAAAACCCCAATCCTAGCGAGGAAGAGATCCGGGACTACCTGCGCGGTAATCTCTGCCGTTGCACCGGCTATACGGCTATTGTAAAGGCGGTCAAAGAAGCAAGCAAGGCAGTATAGTATTATAATATAGAGCATTTAAAGCGGAGGGAATGCCCCTCCGCTTTAAATATGCGTGCGCCCGGCACTCGCTTCGACAGCTGCCAGGTTATCGCAACTGCACCCTGTTAACTGGTGAACATAATTAGTATTTCGGCCGGCAGGAAAATTTGCTTTTATTGTCGAAAAAACTAAACAGGCGGTAGTGAGAGGGGTAATAGTAATAAATGCTTAAATACTATGGCATTACAATGAAAAGTATTCTTAGCTTGCCAGAACTTGCCGGCAGCAAGTTGCTGGGAGGTGCTGACGGCCTCCATAAATTAGTTACTAACGTTAATGTCATGGAAGTGCCGGACATTTTACCCTGGATAAAAAGGGGAGACTTTATTCTAACTACCGGTTATGCTATCAAAGATGATATCGAAGCCCAAAAAAGTCTTATCCCCCAGTTAGCTAAACAGGGAGCAGCAGGGCTGGCCATAAAAGCTCAGCGATATATTGAGACCATTCCTCTCTACATGATTGAAACTGCCAACAATCTTTCTTTTCCGCTCCTGCAGTTACCCGTAGAAATTAATTTTTCTAACGTTATTTCGGCTGTTTTGTCCCAGCTGGTCAACCGGCAGGCTTCCTTTTTAGAGCACAGTGTCACAGTGCACCAGCTGTTTACGGACCTGATTTTGAACGGCGGTCAACTTGATCAAATTGCATTAGCCCTGGCTGATTTAATTAAAGCTTATGTTAACCTGGAAGACCAGTTGAATTTAAGAAGTGTAATCCATCCTGCTAATATACCTGTTGAAGTATGCGATTTTTTTGCAAACACAAATACGACTGCTGTTAAGAATAGTCGTAGTGATAGTAACCGCTATTATCATCATTATTTGTCACTGGCTGGCCGAGAAGTTGATAGCATCGTCTTGCCTGTAGTTATTGAAGGGAAGCAATACGGCTGGGTAAAAGCAGTGAGCATGAATCAGTATTTTTCTGCCTATGAATTGCTGACACTGGAACGGGTATGTTCCATCGTGGCTCTGGACATTTTAAGGCAGTATAATGTCACCCAGGTTGAGATTAAGTACAAAGCTGAATTTTTAAGCCAGCTGTTAATTTCTTCGGATTATGATGAAAAAGATTTTATTGATAGAGCCAGGGCTTTTAACTGGGATCTGACCGCTAGCTATGCCACTTTGCTGATAGAGGTTATGCCTGAACCGAAGACTAATATGCCCGAAACTGTTGGGCAGGTGGAGCAGGATGTAAAAACCGCTGCTGCTCTGTTGATTGACAGTTATTGCCAGGAGCAGCGGTTAAAATATTTCCTGGTCAATAACGATGACGGCCTGGTACTTTTTATTGAGGCTAATACGAATAAGGCCAAACAGAAAAATAGTATTGATAAATTTATGCATAATATTAGGCTATTGATGGGTAACTGGCAATTGACTGCCGGCATTGGTGGTAGTTATAAAGGTTACAAGGGGATCAAGAGGAGCTACCGGGAAGCCAAAGTTGCTCTAGAATTGGGAAAGTATTTATATGGCATCGGCACCGATATTTATTACCATAAGTTAGGTTTTTACGGGTTGTTGCTAAAGCATACAGAACTTAAGGAACTAAGATATTTTGTGGAGGAAGTTCTGGGGCCCCTGCTGGCTTATGATAGTAATAAAAAGGGAGAGCTGATAAAGACTTTAGAGGCCTATTTAGAGTGCAACTGGAATGTTAAGGAAACGGCGGCAAAGCTGTATACTCATTATAATACCGTCTTATATCGTATCAATAAAATAAAGCAATTGACTGGGATTGACTTTGACCATCCAGACCAGAAATTGAATTTGGTGGTAGCAATGCGCCTGGCCCAGGTTATTAAGTGCTTGGGCAGTAATTTTAGCAAGATTGTTAACTAGTAAGAGCTACTGCAGCTGAGTGGCCAAGTTACAGCCAGGCAAGAAAACTAACCAATGACAATATTTTGTCCTTGCGGCCCATCAAAGGGTTAGAATATACTAAATAATAAGCTATTATATTTAACTTGGGGGGATGGTCAATGGCAGCTCTGGAGGCACTTAAAGAAGCTTTAATGGCTGGCAATGCTAATAAAGTGCGGGAAGAGGTCCAGAAAGCGTTGGAAGCAGGCATTGAGCCGGGTACGATTATCAATGACGGTTTAATTGCCGCTATGAGTGTGATTGGCGTTAAATTTAAGAACAATGAAGTCTACGTTCCTGAAGTTCTGGTTGCAGCTCGGGCTATGCATGCTGGCATGGACGTGGTAAAACCTTTGCTGGCTGGCGGTGAGTTGGGCAACAAAGGGACCTTCGTTATCGGCACGGTTAAGACTGACCTCCATGATATTGGTAAAAACCTGGTAGCCATGATGATGGAGGGGGTAGGATTTAAAGTTGTTGATCTTGGCATTGATGTACCGGTAGAAAAGTTTGTACAGGCTGTAGAAGAGCATAAACCCCAGATCGTCGGCATTTCTGCACTTTTAACCTCCACAATGATGCAAATGAAGAAAACAGTAGATGGCCTGGCAGCTTATCGCGACCAGATAAAAATAATGGTTGGCGGGGCACCGGTGACGCAAAAGTTTGCTGATGAAATTGGCGCCGATGGTTATGCTCCTGATGCTGCCTCGGCTGCAGAACTGGCTGTGAAACTCGTGTCCTCATAAGAACACTACCGTAATATGTGGGAATTGTATGGGATATAGGTTTCAAAATTGAAACTGGCGTCTACAAGCCTCCCACATCATAGCTCGCGCTTCTCACAATTTTATCGGAGGGGGCTTATTAATGCTAGTTGTCGGAGAATTGATCAACTCCAGCCGTAAAGCTGTTGCCGAAGCAATTAATAATCGCGATAAGGAATATATTCAGGAGCTAGCTTGTAAGCAGGTTGAGGCCGGGGCAGATATCATTGATGTCAACTGCGGGACAAGTTTTGCGGAAGAAGTACAGGTTATGAACTGGCTGGTAGATATTGTGCAGGAAGTGGTAGATGTTCCCCTGTGTATTGACAGTCCCAGTGCTGCTGCTCTGGCAGCAGGTTTGGAGCGCCACCAGGGTCAGGCTATGATAAACTCCATCTCTGCTGAGAAGGAACGCTGGGATGCAGTAATACCGCTGGTGCGGCAGTTTAAACCCAAAGTTATTGCGCTTTGCATGGATGATGGCGGTATGCCTGCTTCAGTAGATGACCGCCTCCGTGTATCAGACCAATTAATTAACGGCCTAGCAGCAGCAGGGATACCGGCAGTTGATATCTATCTCGACCCTTTAATTAAGCCCCTGGGTGTAAACCATGAGTTCGGCATGGAAGCACTGGAATCAATTGCGGCGCTGCGGCAAAAGTATCCGGAGATCCACAATATTTGTGGCCTTTCCAATATTTCGTTCGGTCTTCCGGAGCGTCGCCTCCTTAACCGGGCTTTTATGGTAATGTGCCTGCTCAAAGGGATGGATGCTTTCATCCTTGACCCTCTTGATAGGCCGCTAATGAGCCTGTTAAAAGCATCCGTGGCCCTGGCTGGCCAGGATGAGTACTGCTTGCAATATATTACTGCTGCCCGTTCCGGCCAAATCAAGGCCTGAGGCGATAAGCGTATTGCGGCCGTAGAGGGAGTCCCCCTGCGGCCTTTTTTTGTAGAACGAGACTGGCGGTTTGCTAGGGCTGCAGCTATTGAAGAGGCAGGTGTGTCAATATGTCCTTTTCCCTGGGAAAATTAATTCAGGCTGTAGTAGCTGGCAATGCAATCGAGGTGCGCGAAGAAGTCAAGCGAGCCCTCGCTGCCGGTGTAGATGCGGCTCGCATTATAACAGATGGCTTTGTTGCAGCTATGGATATAGTAGGCGAAAAATTTGAACGCAACGAAATCTATGTTACTGATCTGATCATTACAGCACGGGCAATGCACAATGGACTAAAGGAGCTCAAACCCTTAATCCTTGCCGAAAAAGTTCAAACGGCAGGCCGGGCTGTTATCGGGACAGTGCAGGGAGATATCCATGATATTGGCAAGAACCTGCTAGCGGTTATGCTGGAAGCTTCGGGCTACGAGGTCATCGATCTCGGCGTAAATGTAGCACCCAGCACGTTTGTGGAGGCGGTGATCAAGCACCGGCCTGATGTTTTATGCCTGTCGGCCCTTCTATCTTCTACCCGCGGGGCTATGAGGGCTACTATCGAAGCTTTGCATGAGGCTGGCTGGCGCCAGAAAGTGAAAGTAGTAGTGGGCGGGACGCCACTTAACCAGGCAATTGCTGCCAGGATGGGGGCTGATGGCTATGCCCCTGATGCTACCGAGGGTGTGCAGCTTATTAATAACCTTGTTGGGGCCAGGGTCAAACGCCAGGCTGTGTTGGCGCCGGCAACCCTGGAGTGTTGTTTCGGCAAAGAAACTCTGGTTGGACTGCAACAAGCCTTTACCTGGCTTACCGGGCTGCACCTGGTTGTGGTGGATACTGCTGGCAATTCGCTGACCCCACCGGGCGGGTTTTTAGAGTGTCCCCAGCAATGTAAGCTGTTAGGCGAAAAAATGGCCGGCGCGGTTGATGTTACTACTCTGTCCGGTGATTTTAAGCAGGCTTTTATTTACAGGTGTCATGCCGGTCTGCTGGATATATCTTATCCCCTGGCTGATGAGGACGGTACGGTAGGGGCTGTCCTTTGCGGCCACTGCCTGCTGGCCGATGATCCAGTACCGGCCGATTTAAAAGGGATGATACCGGTCCTGACGATTAAAGATTTAGAAGCAGTTTGCAATTTGCTTTCCTTTATTACCGGTCAGATTATGCGCGTAAATTCGATATTACTGGCAAATAA
>JAAYGJ010000124.1 GCA_012727745.1 Clostridia bacterium
ACCTTAAGCTCCTGCTCCATTTCACTCCGGAGGTGATTGTCCAGGGCAGAAAAAGGCTCGTCTAACAGAAGTACTTGCGGCCGCGGGACCAAAGCCCGGGCCAGGGCAACCCGCTGCTGTTGCCCTCCGGAAAGCTGGCGAGGTAATCTGTCTTCCAAGCCATCCAGCTTGACCATGGATATCATCTCTTTGACGATTCTTTCTCGCTTTTGCCTCTCCATCCCCCTCAAGCCAATGGCAATATTTTCGGCTACCGTCAAATGGGGGAAAAGGGCATAATTCTGAAACAGAAAACCAACTCTACGTTGTTGCGGGGGCAAATTTATACCTGCTTCGGAGTCAAATAGAACCCTATTACCTAAAGTAATACGCCCCCTGGTAGGCTTGTCCAGGCCAGCAATACAGCGCAGAGTCATACTTTTACCTGAGCCGGAGCTGCCCAGCAGGCCAAGAGGACTATCCCGACAGCTAAACGCCACCCGCAGCCGAAAGCCAGGTAAATCTCTTTCTATATCCACTGATAGTACCATGGTTTACCCACCCCCCTCGCCTCTCGGCCGGGCACCGGCCGGAAGCTGACGCTTTGTCCAGAAGTGCAGCCCGGCTATAGCAGCCAGGGAGATCGCAATAATGATCAGTACCCAGACAGCAGCTATATCCCGCCGCCCCGACTCTACCAAAAAAAAGATAGCCAGGGGGATAGTCTGGGTTTTACCGGGTATGTTGCCGGCCAACATTAATGTTGCGCCAAACTCACCCAGAGCCCGGGCAAAGGCCAGGATTGTCCCGGCAGCTATTCCAGGCCAGGCCAGCGGTATGGTTATCCTGATAAAAATACTTCTTTCTGAAAGTCCCAAGGTTCGGGCCGCATCGAGCATATTGGGATCCACCTGCTCAAAAGCACCGAGGGAGGTCCGGTACATCAAAGGAAAAGCCACCACCGTAGAAGCAATGACCGTGGCACTCCAGCTAAAAATAACCGTTGTACCCAGTGAAGATAAGAGCTGTCCTACAGGGCCGTGCCTGCCGAACAAAACCAGCAGGAGAAATCCCACCACCGTTGGCGGAAGCACCAGGGGCAGGATAAGCACGCCGTCCAGCACGCTTTTTAGCCTGCCCTGGTAGCCGGACATAAGTTTTGCTGCCGTAACACCCAGTATAAAAGCAAAAAAAGTGGCCGATATAGATGTTTTAAGAGAAATCCAAAGGGGCGACATATCCATTATTTGACCCTACTTCCCGGCAATAAAGGTAAAACCATGTTTATCAAATACAGCCGCGGCTTCCTCGCTCTGTAAAAAAGCCATAAAGTTTTCTGCAGCCTCCTTTTTGGTGCTGCCTTTGACAATGGCAGCAGGATAGGTGACAGGTGTATGGGAGCCGGCAGGAGCAGGGGCAACAACTTTGACCTGGTCGGAAGAGAGGGCATCCGTCATATAAACTATGCCGGCATCTACATCTCCTCTTTCCACATAGGTAAGCACCTGGCGCACATCCTTAGCCAAAATAAGTTTTTCTTCCGCCTCCAAAGCATCCCACAGCTCCAGGGCGGTCAGAACTTCCTTCGCATAACGGCCCGCCGGCACACCTTCCGGTTCGCCGATAGCCAGGTTAACAACGGAATCTGCTGCCAATGACTGAAAATCAGTAATATCCTCATTGGCACCATTGGCGGGCACAATCAGGACAACAGCATTTTCCAGCAGGTCGATCCTGCTTCCTTTATCAATTAACCCCTTTTCCTGCAGCGTATCCATTTGCTTCTGAGCAGCGGAGATAAAGACATCCACCGGCGCCCCTTCTTCAATCTGCTGCTGTAGAGCGCCGGAGGAGCCGTAATTCATCATCAGGGTATTACCGCTTTTTTCTTCATACAGGGCTTTGATTTCTTCCATGACATCCGTCAGGCTGGCTGCCGCTGAAACAGTTATCTCGACCGGTGATGCATCAGCTTGACCGTTGCCTTGTTCTCCCGAAGGTTCCGAACCGCCAGGCTGGTTCCCCCCTCCACAGCCTGCTAGAAGCATTAATACAAGGAGCGCTGTTATCAGTGCACTAATCTTGCCTAACTTTTTCAATTTGCTCCGTCCTTTTCAAAAGGTTTTAGTTATGTAAAACTCTACTGGTGCTTTCCGGGGCACACCTTAAGGCTTCAAGGGCCAGCAAAAAATTGGATCTCTGCGGCAATCCATAACAAAAAGTAATATAGCGTTATTTCTGTGTAAGTATAACGTATTGCCTCTTAAAATGTCAACTCCCGATCCTTCTGTGGGCGGCCATGTCAAAAGTTAGTGCACGGGAACAGCCGGGAAAACAGCTCGGGTTTCGCAGCAGGGATATCTACTTCTTAGGTAGAAAACATAGCTTATATCTCCTTACTAAAGCTATAATGTTACCTATACCAGTTCAGCGAGGAAAAATATGAAAAAAGATCAAGATTACTGGAAGGTTCCCTTGGAAGATAATAGCGAAGATCTCGATATAGAATTAATCCAAGCTTTAAATGAAAAATATGATGATATCCAGCAACACGACCTAAATACAAAATCATCTCGAAAACTGAGCGCCAGAATTATTGCCTTCGTTACGGTCATCGTGTTCTCCCTTTTAGCTTTTAATCAACTGTTTGCCGTCTTAAACTTGCCTTCCTTCAATTTTATCGATAGGTCCTTGGAACTGCTGCAAAACCCAGAAATCCGGATGCTTCGTGAAGGGGTAGTAGAAATTAGCGCGGCAAATTCAAAAGGAACCGGTTTTAATATCCATGAGAACGGATTGATCGTCACCAAT
>JAAYGJ010000285.1 GCA_012727745.1 Clostridia bacterium
CAGGCAATCATCGCCGCTAACCCCGGCCTGGATTGCAATAACCTCCAGATCGGCCAGGTAATCTGTATCCCAGGCACGCAGCCCGGTGTCTGCCCACCCGGAACTTTCTCCTACACCATCAGATCCGGCGACACCTGTTGGGGTTTGGCGCAGCGCTTCAACACCACCGTAGAAGCTATTATTGCCGCCAATCCAGGTATTAACTGTGATAACCTCCAGATTGGTCAGGTAATCTGTATCCCCGGCACGCAGCCCGGTGTCTGCCCGCCCGGTACTTTCTCTTACACCATTAGAGCCGGCGATACCTGCTTCGCCCTGGCCCAACGCTTTAACACTACCGTACAGGCAATCATCGCCGCGAACCCCGGCCTGGATTGCAATAACCTCCAGATCGGCCAGGTCATTTGCATCCCCGGTAGGCAGCCCGGTGTTTGCCCGCCCGGAACTTTCTCCTATACCATCAGGGCTGGCGATACCTGCTTCGCCCTGGCCCAACGCTTTAACACTACTGTGGGAGCTATCATCGCCGCTAATCCAGGTCTGGATTGCAATAGCCTTCAGGTCGGCCGAATAATCTGTATTCCCTCAGCCCAATTAGTTTAGCTATAGACTGCTGGCGTCTCAGAAATGAGGCGCCAGTTCTTTTATAGGTTCTCAGGGGTAAATTCCCATATTAAATAATTTAAACTCCCCTTTTCTTTATCCTAACGTAAGTTAATCAACAGGTTGAATTAAAATTAATGATTGCGAGTTCAACTTCAGAGATGACGTAAAATATTTTGTGTAAATGCCTTTCCAACAAGAAATAGGTAGGGTATCCTTGGAATTGTCGAGATTCCATAAGAGAGGAGATAACCCTACCTATGGTATCAATTTTAAACGATTCCGAGTTCACAAATCAACTGGAAAATATTCTAAAATCATTTGTCAAAGAAAAACTTGAATTGATTATGAAAGAAGAACTGCACAATTTCCTGAATGTGGAACATCCTGATTCCTCTAACAGCAAAAATGGGTACTATCAGCGTTCACTAGATACCCGATACGGCAAAATTGAAAGGCTGTCTGTTCCCAGAGACCGCCAAGGTGAATTTCAAACTCAAGTTTTTGCTCCTTATCAGCGTCGGGATGGTTGGTTAGAAGAAGCCATTATCAAGATGTACCAAAGTGGCATGAGTACCCGGGAAGTGGGCAAGTTTATTGAGCGTATCCTGGGCACTTCCTACTCTGCCACCACGATCAGTAACATTACGGCGGTGGCTTTAGAAGACATAAGGGCATGGCAACAGCGTCCCTTGGCCTCACGTTACTCCGTTCTTTATCTGGATGGGATGTACATCAAACTTCGTCGTGACACAGTGGCCAGCGAAGTGGTCTACTTTGCTGTTGGTGTCAATGAAGAAGGGTACCGTGAGCTGTTAGGCTTCTATGTGGGTGGCCAGGAGAATGCGCTAGGTTGGCAAGAGATGCTTCAAGACTTGTATCAACGTGGGCTGAAGGAAGTCCTGTTAGGGGTCTTTGACGGGCTTCCCGGTCTAGAAGAAGCCTTTAAGAGCATCTATCCCAAAGCGGACGTGCAGCGTTGTGTGGTGCATAAGGTACGCAATACCTTAAACCGTGTGCGTAAAACAGATCGAGAAAGAGTGGCCGAAGATTTAAAGGCGGTATATCGCTCCTTTACTCACTCACAAGCGGAAGCACAGTTTGATGTGTTCCGAGAGAAATGGCAGGCCAAGTATCCAAGGGAGGTGTCCTCCTGGGAACAAGATTTACCGGTGTTGCTGACCTTTCTGAAATACCCGTCCTCCATCCGAAGTGTGATCTATACCACCAATTGGATTGAGCGTACGATCAAAGAGATACGCAAAAGGCTAAGACCCATGAACAGCCTGCCTGATGTAAAAGCAGCAGAGAAGATTGTTTACCTCACTGTCCAACACCTTAATGATACCTGGTCAGAAAGAAAGCTACGCGGGTTTGCTTCAGCCTACAGTGCTTTACAAGAGATGTTCACAGAAAGATATGGATGATTGTTCATCCACCAATGGTTACTCTACCTACTTACACAAAATTCTTGACGGTACC
>JAAYGJ010000125.1 GCA_012727745.1 Clostridia bacterium
GATCTCTGAATTCCATAATGGTTCTCCTCGTCAGTTTCTATGTCAGTCTTTCTATATTCTCTGTTTGTGTTATGAGTCCGTGCACCCTTTCAAGTACCTTGACTACCTCATATCCGCTTTGCCCGTCCGCAATCTGAATGCCTGTATCAAGATGGTCCACAAAATACTTCAACTCCTCTGAAAGCGGTAAGGCCTTTTCATAGGGAATGACCTGATCCGGTTCTTCATATTTCAATAGTTGGCCATTTACGATTTCAAAGTGCTTCTCATAGTAGAGGATCTCTTTTTCTTTGGTGCTATCCTCATAACTAAGCATCCCCTTGCTACCAATTAGAACCAGCCTCTGCTCCTTGAAAGGATGCAGCCAAGATACGAAGATATGGCCATGGAGATTGTCCGGATATTCCAGCTGAGCCATGGTAACATCATAGACCTGACCCTGAAGGAATTTTGAGCCTTTGGCTTCAATATTTACTGGAGATCCGCCGGCCAGATAGTTCAATATAGAAATGTCATGGGGAGCAAAGGACCAGAATACGCTTTCTTCTGTTCTCACTGTACCGAAATTCAGACGGGTGGAATAGATATAGTGAAGCTGACCGATTTTGCCTTCCAATACAAGCTCTTTAATCTTGCGAATCGCTGGGTGAAACAACATAACATGCCCCACCATAAGGCTAGAACCATTTTTCTCTGCAATGGCCACCAATTCTCCGGCATGAGTCGAAGACAGGGTCAATGGCTTCTCAATGAGCACATGGTTCCCAAGCTCCAGCAACTTCTTCCCAATGGTATAATGGGTCACTGCCGGTGTTGCTATCGTATAGCCGTCGAATCCGCTAGAAATGGCTTCGTCTAGATCGGTAAAGCCCTGAACCGGATACTTCTGCAGCAGCTCACTAAGCCTGTCCGCATCTGCTTCAACGATACCGGCAAGGTTGCCCATTTCAAACAGTGTTTTTATATGGTTTTGTCCCCAGCGGCCACCGCCGATGACACAGATTTTCTTTCTCATATAGGTTCCTTTACTCGTTTTTAATTTTTAATGGCTTGGCCGGGACGCCAACAACGACCGTGCCCGGATCAACGTCTTTCGTCACGACGCTTCCCATTCCTATGAAGGCATCTTTTCCAACAGTTATTTGATTCCGAATAATAGAGGATGCGATATAGGCATTGTCTTCTATATTTGAAGAGCCATATATAAGTGTCCCTGCTATTACAGAGACATTTTCACCCAATCTGCTATTATGGCTATTGAAGCACATAGCATCAATCTTAGAACCGTTACCAATTACGGTATCATCTATAGTCCCACGATAAATGACACAGTTCGCTCCTATGAAAACATCATTCCCAATATTAACTCCCCCATAATGCCTTATCATGGTCTTTACATGGTATTGATCCTCCGTGTAACCATATCCGTCATGGCCGATCCTTACCCCACTTTGAATCGTACAGTTGGAACCGATTGCAACTCTATTTATTATCGTAACATTATCCCATATTACTGTATTCTCTCCAATTGTTATTTCTCCATCTAAAGAACAATTATGCCCTATCTTAACATTGCGTCCAAGCTTTACATTCGGACCGATATACGTTCCATGGCCGACAGGTTTTCTATCGTTTTGTGGGCAGAAAAAATGCTCTATAATACTAAAAAATACTCGCTTTGATTCGGGAGTCTTGATTGTATTCTGAGCAGATGCATCTACGCCATCCTGAATAATCGCCAAGGTAACTGCGTTAGGGTCAAAATCCACGGGAATATTATTCTCTGATTTTATCCATGTCATGTTACCGGTTTTATATTGACTCAAAGAGGCAAAGCCTTTAATTTCTGTTCCCGGATCGCCGACAAACTTATACTCTATTTTTTCAGTATCTAGGTAGGACAGTATCATTGCAATTGTTTTCATCCCACGACCTCCGATTCAAGCATAATTTCATCGATATCCCGGATATTATCTCGAACGCTTAAATACCTTTCATAATTAGCTTTATTGACAAACTGAGATATGCTTTCTTTCATCGTAAGTTCCTCATCATTATACCAGAAGGGATGTGTGAGAATATGCAATCTGTCATACTGTCCAGAGGCCATAACGTCAAAAATATTTTCTCTCCAATGACGCCGGCTGTCGGATAGATATTTAAAATCCCGGAAAAATGTCCTGGAATATGAGTTTACAATGTGGCCAAAATCATAGTCTGCTTCTAATGTCTCCTTTGAAGGCCTATGCATTGAAACCGAACGGATAGGGATTCCTAAAATCATTTCCATTGTTTTAATCTCATTGTGTAAGTATGGTAATACCCCCCCCTAGGTTACTTATATTTCCATACTTAACCTCGTCAAAATGCAATCCGATCTCATGCCCCAGGTCATGGATACGGCTTATTTTAGATACGGAGCTTTTTGATGCTATGTTATAAAAATCGGTTGAAATAAGAAAGAAGTATGTCGAATGAGCGCCAATATCATGCTCCATTTGCGCCATTTTCAAAGCCTTGTCGATAGACATATCCACATCATGGCGTAGGATTGCGACCTTATCAAACTTCCCATAGCTGTGGTAATCTGAAATAGTGTACCCGCCATCTTGCAATTGACTGATCAAATTTTGATAAAAAGTATAAGTGAAATCCAAGGCCTGCCCCCTACTTACAACAATATAATATTCTTTCTATGCACAACATCTTTCATTGCATTCTTCGTGTCAAATACTTTTTGGGCGTTTGATGAGACCATGGTGTAATCGACTTTTGTATGCGCTGTGGTAATCATTACCAAGTCGTACTCCTGGACAATCTCGGGAGTGATTGCCGAAAGGCCTTTTCGTTTTTCTCCTTTGTGGGAATACTCCTGCACAAATGGGTCGTAGAAATCAACCACAGAGCCGCATCTGTCCAAAATTTCAATCACCTTTATCGCCGGGCTTTCCCTGTAGTCATCGATGTCTTGTTTGTATGCAACACCGAGTATCAATATCTTGGATCCGTTCAGAGGCTTTCTATCTTCGTTCAGAATTTTACTTGCTCTCTCAACACAGTACTCCGGCATCTTGTCGTTGATCATCATGGAGCTTTCTATCATAGAGGTATGAAAGCCATACTCCCGGGCTTTCCAGGAAAGGTAGTAAGGGTCCAGAGGAATGCAATGGCCGCCCAGGCCCGGCCCGGGGTAGAAAGCCTGAAAGCCATAGGGCTTCGTCTTCGCAGCTTCTATGACTTCCCATAGGTTGATGCCCATTTTGTCACATAAAATAGCAAGCTCATTTACCAAACCAATGTTCACATTGCGATATGTATTCTCAAGAATCTTCTCCATTTCCGCAATGGCCGGAGATGAGACCGTGAACACATCGCCGTCCAGCACAGTGCGGTACATGGCTGCAATCACTTCTGTAGCATCTGCACCAATGGCACCGACCACTTTAGGAGTATTCTTGGTTTTGTAAATCAGATTGCCTGGATCTACCCGTTCAGGCGAAAAGCCCAAATAGAAATCCCGGCCGCAAATTAAGCCAGATCCTTCTTCCAATATTGGTTTGATGAGCTCCTCAGTAGTCCCCGGATAGGTGGTGGATTCAAGTACAACAATAGATCCTTTTTTCATGTATTTCGCAATTTCCTCAGTGGAGCTCTTTACATAGCTTATATCCGGCTGTTGGTGTTCGTCCAAAGGTGTAGGCACACAAATCGCAATAAAATCCATATCCCTGACAAAGCTAAAATCACAAGTAGCCGACAGCATACCGGTTTCCGCCAACTCTGCAAGGTCATCGTCAACCACATCGCCTATGTAATTGTGTCCTGCGTTGACCATTGCAACTTTCTCTTGCTGAATGTCGAAGCCCTTGGTTACAAATCCGGCCTTGGCTTTTTCAACGGCAAGGGGAAGCCCCACGTAGCCTAGGCCGATGACGCCGACTTTGATTTGCCTACTATGTATTTTTTGTAGCAATAATTCTTTCATACTATGGCCCCATTTCTCTTGGTTTTGCCCGCCATTTTCTGTTTTGCTTTACTAAATAAATCGTCGTATAGTTTAATCAATTTCTTTTCTTCAATCCCCCAGTTAAACTTATCTAAAACCGCTCGCCGTCCGTTTTCTCCCATCTGTTTGGCAATATCCGGGTTGTCCAGCAGATAGCGGATCGCTGAGGCTATTTCTTCAACATTGTCCGGTTGGACACAGATACCAAATCCATACTCTTCCATTACTTTTCGGGCATAAGGACTGTCTGTTATAATGACAGGCAGTCCCATAGACATGTATTCGTAAACCTTCGTAGCAAAATTATCTCCTTTGTTGTACTGACCGACATTAAGGATTGTACACATACCGATCAGCGATTCTCTGTACACATCTACGACTTGATCACGATTAAGGAACCCCCTATAATCAACACATTCATATTCCGGCAATTCCATTAACTGTGAATGGTATTCTATAGGATTGAAGTTTCCACATAGTATGAGTTTTACTCCGGCACCATATGATGCTTTTATCAAATGTGTAATACCCCGGCTATAAGTTAAGCCTCCTACATAACAAATTGAAGGCACTTGGGGGTAGCTCAACTTCTGATTGCTGTCAAATATGTTTGATAAAATCGGAAGGTTATCTATATAAACTGTCTCTTTTGCAATGTTTTCAAAGATGTTATGTCCTCCAAACTTACATGGAATAACGACTGCATTTATTCGTTTTAATATGTACTTTTCATAGTTTTGATATATGAAAGCTATAAATAATCTCATAGGCTTTGGTAGATATTCTTTATGTAGAATTTGCGCAGGATAATTTTCATGGCTATCAAAAATTACTTTCTTCCCTTTGTTAATGAGCCTGGTAGCATACATCAACAACTCCGGATCATGAATATGATAAATATCCGCATCAATAGAGAGCGCAGCTTTATACACATTTTTCGTTGTGAATAACATTCTCGACAACCGAGATCCCGTTTGCTTCTCTACTCCGACTACATGAACACCATCTTTTTCATAACTTTCTCCTTGAGCTACCAAAAAAACATCGTAACCAGCCTTAGCTAATGAAACACATTCTTTATGAAATATACGCACATCGTCACTGCGATGGCCACTTGTCATATGGCAAACCTTTTTCATATCATCTCAACTCTCAAGTAACTTAATTAGTTTGCTGCTCAGAATCTTAAAATCAAAATCAGCAGCTGCAGCCCGAGCATTTATTGAATATTTTTGATGCTGGCTCTCGGGCATTTCACTAAAATGCATAATAGCATCAGCTATCTTAATTGGATCATTAGTATCGAGTTCCATCCCTACTTCATATTTTTCAATTAATGAATATCCCAATCTAAATGTAAAAAGTGTGGGTTTCCCAGAAGCAAAATAGTCAAACATCTTATTAAGGGAACCCCCATATTTATAGAGCGGGCTGCTTTTCCCTAATACGATGTTCAATTGACCGCATGATGTAATATAAGGGACATACTTTTTATCAACACGCCCTTTGAAACTAACATTTGTCAAACCCTCTTGTTGCACCCGTTGTTTCAGTGCCTCCAGTTCATTGCCATCACCCCAGATAAGGAACTTGATTTTGCTTTCTCCCCGCTCTTTCAGGATCTTGGCTGTATCAAGAAGGAGCCCCAGGTTATTCACTAGCCGAATGGAGCCTACATATATCACCTTAAAGCTTTCATTATCCTTTAAATCAGCATCATCTATTTGAAAATGTTCCTTGTTATAATCAAAGGCTTCCAGGTCCACTCCATTATTGATATGATGAACCTTGTCTAAATCGATAGGTCCGCCAGAGGCCTTGTCCCAGCCCTTTTCAATTATGTAATCTTTGCCACCTTGCATAGTGAAGATAAGTTTGTCTGCTTTTTTGTATATCCATTTTTCACCCTTGTATAATATCCGGGCAAAAACACTTTCCTTTTTTATGGCTCCGTAAGCAACCAGTGTTTCCGGCCATAAATCTCTGCTTTCACAAATGCACGGGATCTTAAATTTTTTTGCTATTATAATCCCAACCACTAAAGTTAAGGGATGAACGCTTGAGGCCAAAATCACATCTGGTTTTCCGTAGTCCTTTGCAAATTTTTTTGCAATTAAAAGCAAATTCTTAGAGAAACCAAACATGTTTTTTACACGTCCGAATCCATTCCCTTGGTAAGGACTAGTTTTTACGAATACAAAGGGAATCCCGTTAGTTTCTTTTATTACATATTTTCTCCTTTCAGTATCAATAATGACTTTGTTATTATGCTTCGTATTTGCACAGAAAATTATTGGTTCATATCCCTGTTTTAATAGATTTTCGGCAAACCAATAATGCCGGCCACCTTGGTTAAAAAACATATTAGTAGCATAATGATTCATTATCCAAATTTTCTTTTCCAATTTGTTGTGCTCACCAATTTACTAAAAAAGTATCGATAATACTTGTTCGAAGCGGCTTTCGGGAAAATAATAACTGCTTCTACCTCACAATTTCCTTGCCGGAACTCCGACATACGTTCCAGGTTCAGTTATATCCCTAACAACTACAGCGCCTGCGCCAATGACAGCTCCCTCGCAAATGGTTATGCGCGGTATGACTTTAACACCTGTCCCAAGGTAAGAGCCTTCTTTTAAAGTTGTGAATCCTGATAGATTACAACCGGGCATAATACAAACATAATCTTCAATAACATTGTCGTGTCCTACGGTGCATCCTAAATTAATCAGGCAGTGCTTTCCAATATTAACATTATTACTGATAATATTGCCGGCTGTTATTATACTTCCTTCGCCGATTGTTACAGTCCTTGTTATAATTGCGCTTGGGTGAATCAATGTTTCCCATTTGATATTTTTAAGAGTCCCCACAAATGTTTTTTTTACTTCTGGATTCTGCATTGATATTACCCCGAATAGTTCTCGTTCTTGGGACATCTTGATCAGATATTCGGTGTTGCCAATTATCTTATACCCATTCAATTCAATCCCGATTTCCTTGTTATCGTCGATATAACCCAGCAGATTATATTGATTATGAACCTTATTGATGTCCTCAATCAACCACGCGACTTCTTTACCAAAATCTCCGGCTCCAATAATAACAAAATCTTTCATCTTCTTTCTCCATTTGTCACATTAAAGGCTTCCATTGTCTCCGATGTGTTGGAGCTGATTCCTTCACGAACAAATACTTTCTTTATTGTTTCTAAAATAATCTTCCAATCCCCAATACAACTCACGTTATCTACATACTCAACATCCAGATGAAATTTATCCTCCCAAGAAATTGCATTACGCC
>JAAYGJ010000126.1 GCA_012727745.1 Clostridia bacterium
ATTATAACCATAGCGCTACTTTACTGGGATTTTGAGCAGGGCCGGGCTTCTTCCCGTGAGGTGGCTGTAATTGCCATTTTGGGAACCATAGCTGCTGTGGCGCGGATTCCTTTTGCAGCTTTACCCGGTGTCCAACCTACCACTTTTATCGTAATAATTTCCGGGTTTGTTTTTGGTTGCCGGGCCGGATTTATGATAGGCTCAACAGCAGCCCTGGTGTCAAATTTTTTCCTGGGGCAGGGGCCATGGTTACCCTGGCAAATGTTTGCCTGGGGCTTGGCCGGGGTGTCGGCAGGAGTTGTCAATATTACTTTTTCCCATACTGGGAGCAAAGGTCTGGCTCTATTTTGTTTTCTATGGGGGTATCTGTTCGGCTGGATAATGAATTTTTGGTCCTGGCTGGCCTTTGTTCATCCTTTGACCTGGAAAACTTTTGTCGCTTACGGGGTCGCCAGTTTTTGGTTTGACACCTTTCATGCGTTAGCCAATGCTGTTTTTTATCTCTGTTTAGGTCCCAGTTTTATGAAAATACTTAAACGCTTTCGCCGCAAACTAGAAGTATTCACGATTGATACCGATGTAACGGGTCCCTAAATCTTGCAGAAAATGATAATAACTTAAGCGCCTTAGGGAATAATTTTCGTATGTACCAGCAGCTTTAGCAGCAGTACCGTACCAAGACTGAGAAGCAAAGCCCAGGCCAGGGCCAGTAGAATTACTACCAGCAATTGTCTCACCTCACCTGGAGTTTTTCCAAATGGGGTAAATTTATACCTCACCCGGTATAGATAGGGATTAAGCAAAATTCTGCCGGCCGTATATAATGCATTGATAAAATTTACCCCGGCGCTCTGCCGGCGTTTTAATTTTTAGGGCATGCTAAATACATGAAAGTATGGGAAGGTAAGACCTGACAACGGGATGGTGGCAGATGGTCTTTGAATTAAAACGGGTTGTATTTGAACCGGACGCTTTAAAATATCCTCTGGGCAAAAAACTATATGAGCGCTTTAAGCAAGAAGATGTGGAAATAAAGATGACTGGCTCTCACAACCGGGTAACCTGTATTCCGGGGAAAACAGCCCGTGAGAGCTTTATGGAGTCTAAACGGACCCTGGTAGTAGGAGTAAGAAGAAGCCGCAAGTTTGAGCCCTGTAAACCTTCGGCCCATTATCAATTACCATTGGCTACGAGTTGTCCGGCTGTGTGCGAGTATTGCTACCTGTTTACTCACTTTGGTCGCCGGCCTTACCTGAGGGTTTATGTGAACCTTGATGAAATATTTGAGCTGGCCAGAGATTATATCAACCGCAGGAGCCCGGAGGTGACCGTATTTGAAGCTGCGGCTACTTCGGACCCTGTCAGCGTGGAAAAATATACCGGCAGCCTGGCCCGGGCCATCGAATTTATGGCTGGCCAAGCCCTGGGGCGCTTACGTTTTGTTACTAAATTTACCGATATCGACAGCCTGCTTAATGTTGACCATCGGGGGAAAACCCGCTTTCGTTTCAGCCTTAATGCTGAAAAAATAATCAAGCGTTTTGAACACGGGACGCCAGATTTAGCGGAGCGGCTTGCTGCTGCTGCCAGAGTTTCTGCGGCGGGCTACCCTCTGGGGTTCATTATTGGCCCCATATTTTACCTGGAGGGTTGGCAGGAGCAATACCGCAGCTTATTCGCAGCACTTAGCCGGCAGGGGGCAATTGCCGACCTGGAAGATCTTCCCTTGGAACTAATAACGCACCGTTTTACCAAACGGGCTAAAGCGACTATTAAAGGATTATTTCCAAATACTGAGCTGCCATTGGATGAAGCTGAACGCACTTTTAAATACGGCCAATTTGGGTATGGCAAATATGTTTACCCGGTGGAAGTAAAGAAAGAAATTGAAGCTGCCTTTAAAGATATGATTGGCACTTATTTGCCCCGGGCCAGGATAGAATACTTTGTTTAGCAAAACGACAAGCCTTTTATTGTGTTTATTAGTAACAAATTCCATAGCCTTTCATATCCTATTATTAGAAAGTGCTGGCAAGAGTTTACAACTGCGCAACGGGTTTTTTACAAAGTACCCAGGTCACATTCACTTTCACTTAATGGAGGAGGAAGGCTATGTCAACAAAAAAAGAGGTCGAAACCCTTTATGCCGGTTACGATTATCACAAGCATGTCCACGATCACAGCGGCAAAACTAGTTGCGACCGTGGCCACGCCCACCTGCATCCAGGCGTGACCGGTCCGCCGATTCCCTATGACTGCAGTCACTACCACAACCTGTGTGGGATTACTACCTTTGACTTCGGGCATACCCACGCTTATAATGCCATGACCGGCCCGGCCATCGAATTACCCGACGGAATGCACACTCACGCGGTACAATTTGAAACTAATGTTGTTGAGGAGCACAGCCATAGGGTAATGGGATTTGTAGTACCTTCGAGGAAATAAGCAGCACCCCCGCCTGTAAAGTCGGGGGTGCTCTCATCGTGGGGCCGGCATAGTTGTTATCTATAGCGAACGGTGTGTGGCGGTCGGATGCTTGCCGCTCTTTATTTATTGCCGAAAAAATCTTGCACTGCTGCAACTGCTTTGGGCAGGGCAAAAACAATAACATGGTCGCCGGGGATTATAAAATCCTTACCACCGGGGACTATTATTTCTTCGCCGCGGGCGATAGCACCAACAATAGCATGGCTGGGAAAATTGAGTTGCTGCAACGGTATCCCCGCTGATTTATATTCCTGGGAGACAACAAACTCAATCATTTCTGCTTTATCCTGTCCCAGCCAGCTAACCGAGATGATTTCACCTCGCCGTACAAATTTTAAAATTGCAGCTGCTGTTAACAGCCGGGGGCTGATAACCACATCAATGCCCACCTTTTCCATCAAGCTGACATAATCGGAGCGCCCTAC
>JAAYGJ010000127.1 GCA_012727745.1 Clostridia bacterium
CGGTATAATATGTAAACCACTGCATCGTAAACCAGCTTTTTTCTTCCCTGGTCTGGCTAAAATACAACTCCTTTCCAGTTTTAACCTTGAGCAGGAAAAGTTATCGCTGCTGTCGAATAATGCGGAAAAGTTATCGCCAATAATGGAGGAATAATAAATGCCATCTAAAAGAGTTTGGCCCCTACTTTTCTTAGTTGCTATTCTGGCCGTAGTTTTTGTTGCCGGAGTATCAGCAGACAAAGATATACCCGCCGGCCCGGTTGCAGCCCCTGATGAGCCGGCGGCGGTCGCCGAAAACCCCTCCCCTGAAGAACCGTCCCAGAACCCTGAAGAACAACCCAGCGAGGAAGCTATCCCGGTTGACCGGGAGCCAGACCCATCCACACCGGAAGAAGAACAACAGCAGCCTGATACTGTTGAGTTTACACCTCCCCAGGAAGGCTACTGGCTGGAAGTTAGCATTGCTGAGCAAAAAGTACGAGTTTACCAGGATGGAGCAGTAATCAAAGAATGGCTGGCTTCTACCGGCGTACCGGAAAAGCCAACCCCCCTGGGAGTTTTTGAAATTCAAAACCGGGGCGAATGGTTCTTTAACGAGAAGTACCAACAGGGCGCCCAATGGTGGGTTTCCTTTCGCGACTGGGGCGTTTATCTTTTCCACACTTTGCCTATGGACCAAAATAAGCAGATTATAGCAGCAGAAGCGGAAAAGCTGGGGACGCCGGCCTCCCACGGCTGTGTCCGCCTGGAAATAGAAAATGCTAAATGGATTTATGACCATATCCCCCAGGGAACGCCCGTATATATACACAATTAGACCTTTCCTAGCGTTAATATTAACCAGTCTAGATAACCGGTCCTGATCACTATAAAAGCAGCGGCCGGTTTTTTTGATGGCAACAATACACGCCAGAACAGATTACCCCCGCTAGTAGCAGGCTAGCTACTGCTGCCTTATCCCCGCTTTTAGCGGGCATAACCTGCCCTTTAACAGGGTAAGTTATTTACTAAACTAGCACTAGTAACCATTAGGGAGCTTTAGTCCTTATGCCAAACTGGAAAAACTATGCCAGCTTATTCCTTTATCACCGCCCTCGGGAACAACCCTCGGTTTTTGCCAGTGGTCTTGAAGACCACATTAGTGATGAACAGCCTGCAGAAACACCGCGGCTTTTCCGGCGCCAAAAGGGAAAAACATCCTCAGGCAGGCGCAAACCCCGTAGACCTCGACAGGTAGGTGCTAAAACTGCAATCGAAAAAAAATTCCACCTGGAACTAGCTGCCGACCAGGCTATTGACAGACTATTGAGTGATAAAACTGGGCTTGCGTATAGCCTGAATGATAATCGAGAAGTGCTGGCTAAAATCTTTCGCGTCCCCAAAAACAAAGACACCGTGCTCCGCAGCCTCTCTCTGGCCAGTGACCCACCGGTAAAGGCCTTACTAGTTTTTATTGACGGCATAACCGACTCCCTGCTGCAAAACCTTGCTATCCTGCAGCCGCTGATGCTGTTGTCCGGTCTCAGGGAACAGGCGGGAAAGCAAAATCAAAATATTTTTGAGCTGGTCAAGGAAGCACTGCTGCCCAACAACCAGATAGCCGTTGTTACTAATTTTAATAAAGCAGTTGAAGACATCCTTAACGGCAACAGTGTCCTATTTATTGACGGCTACAACCAGGCCCTTTCCCTGGAAACCAGGAACTGGCCCAATCGCGGCGTCAGCCCTCCCCAGATCGAGGCCGTCATTCGCGGGCCCCAGGAAGCTTTCACCGAGCAGCTCCGCATTAATATCGCCCTGGTACGCAAGACGATCCGCCAGGCCTCCCTGGTCACTGAATTTGTCCAAACCGGTGCTACCGCTACCCTGCAGTGCGCCGTCACTTATATGGATGACCTGGCCAACCCGGAGTTGGTGCAGGAGGTAAAAAGACGCCTGGGTTCTATCAAAGCTGACTTCATCCAGGAAACCGGCATGTTGGAACAAATGATCGAAGATGCCCCTTTTTACCCGGCGCCACAGGTCCTGGTAAGCGAGCGGCCAGACCGGGTAGCGGCAGCCCTGATGGAGGGCAAGGTGGCAGTATTCATCAACGGCAACCCCTTTGCGGTAATAGTACCTGCCACCTTTTTTACCCTGATGCAGTCACCGGAGGACGCTTACGTCCGCTGGCCCTTCGGCACTTTCACCAGGCTCATCCGTTATGCGGCTCTGTTCCTGGCTTTACTATTACCGGCCCACTATGTGGCTATTGTGGCTTTTCACCAGGAGTTCATCCCCACCGACCTGCTGCTGGCCATAACCGGGGCGCGGGAAAGGGTGCCCTTCCCTTCCATTGTGGAGGTACTGATTATGGAACTGTCTTTTGTATTGCTGCGGGAGGCTGGCCTCAGGATTCCGGGAACCGTCGGCACCACCCTGGGAATCGTCGGGGCCCTCATTCTGGGACAGGCCGCTGTAGCCGCTAATATAGTCAGTCCGATTTTAATTATTGTTGTCGCAGTCACGGCCATCGGCACTTTTACCATTCCTGACTACACCTTTTCCCTTTCCATCAGGGTTTTGCGCTTTGCTTATATCCTGCTGGCGACAGTGATGGGACTTTTAGGTATCCTGGTAGGGGTGTTTATCCACCTGGGCCTGCTGGTGAGTCTTAAGTCTTTCGGGGTACCCTTCATGGCCCCGGTAGCGCCGGTTACCCGCAAAGGCTACGACTACTTCCTGCGCGGGCAAGTCTGGCAGCAGGAAAAGAGGCCTGACTACCTCGATCCCCTGAAAATACGGCGCCAACCCCTCATCAGCCGCCGCTGGCTATACCCTCACCGGGCTGAGGATAAGAGCGATAAGTCTTGAAAGCCCCCGTGCTAGCCTAAAATGCTGCGACTGTTTCGTTAACTCTGACCTGAAGGGAGGTGATCTTATGAGCCAGCAAAAACCGGTTGTGGGGGAATCAGAGGCAGTAACGCTCCTGCTTACCTTTTTATCCTATAAAGTTTTTTTAGCTTACGGCGTCTTTATATATAGTGAAGGCCTTAATGCCTCCTGGATTATCCCTCTAATTAATACCTTACTTGGCTTGCTCGGGGTGCTTTTGCTCATATCCCTGCTGTCAAAGTTCCCCGGCCAGGATCTGGTGAAAATAGGGGAAGTACTTAGCGGCCCCTATCTTAACATGCTATTCGTCCTGTTTTACCTATTCATCTTTTTGTTAAGTGGCGGCCTGGTGCTGCGTCTGGCTGCTGAACGCATGGCTGTCGGATTTTTTGTCGATACCCCCATCAGCCTGACAACCTTCTTTTTTATAGCCGGTGCCTTAGTAGTCAGTTACCTGGGCCTGGAGGCTGTGGCCCGCACCGCCAGATTCCTGTTAGGCATTTTAATAATCACGGCCATGGCCATGGTAATATTCACTATTCCCTTCTGGCAGTTTCATGCCCTTTACCCTTTGTGGGGCTCTGGTCCCTGGGGCCTGCTTAAAGGTGCTATAAAAAACAGCGGCGATTATGTGCAAATTTTGTTCTTAGGCGTCATCTATCCCTTTATTCCCCGGGACAGGTTAAAGGCCATCGGGATTAAAAGCGTTTTATTTGCCAGTTTCTTTATGTTCCTTTATATTCTGGTACCGCTCTTGATCTTTACCTATCCCTCAGTTACAGAACTGGCCATGCCGTCGATAGAAATGGCCCGCATAATTAACCTGGGACGTTTCGGCCAACGCCTGGAGGTAATCTTTTTGCCTGTCTGGGTCTTTAGCAACTTAATAACCCTGTCTATAGCCCTTTATGCCAGCGCAGCTGTCTTTGCCCGGGCCTTTAAATTAAACGACTACCGGCCCTTCGTATTGTCAAGCGCAGTATTCATCCTGGTAATTGCTTCCCTGCCTGAAAATGTGTCTCAGGCCATTTATTACCACTATAAATACCTAACCCAATACAGCTTATCTGCTCTGGCTCTTATCTTGCTTATCCTCCACAGCGTCGCCTGGATAAGGGGAAAGGAGGAGAGTAAAGGATGAAGCAGACGGTTTTTCTGTTACTAGTTTTACTGCTAACCCTGCCCCTGGCCAGCTGCTATGACTACAGCGAACCGGATGAAAAAGCCTGGGTACTGGCTATTGGTATGGATAAGGGGAAAGAAAACAAACTTACAGTGACTACTATAATCGCCGTGCCAAAAAATATTGCCGGAGCCGGGGGCGGCGGCGAAGGAGGGGGCGGGGGTGGTGGCCAGGAAACCTTCTTCTCTGTTTCCCTGGAGGTCCCCAGCCTCCTGAGTGCCCTTGAGCTGCTCGATGCCGTTGTTGATCGGCGTCCTGACCTTTCCCATACTGCCTGGTTTGTCTTTTCCCGGGAACTGGCTGAAGAGGGTATTGAAGCCTACTTTGCCCCCCTGGCCCGTTTTTACCAATTTCGCCGTTCAGCCAATATTATCATCTGTGAAGAACAGGCTCAAGAATTTCTCTCCCGGGGCAAACCGATCCTGGAAGACAACGTCAGCAAATATTACCAGTTGCAACAGCAGGCCTACCAATACACCGAATTTATACCCAATGACACCCTGCACCAGTTTTACATCAAATCTAAAAGCCCAGGTGTGGCGGCCATGGCTCCGCTGGCAGCCCTAAAAAAGGAAAAGCCTATTAATAATGGCGCCCCCTCGCCCCGGCCTGAAACTGACATACCTAAAGGCGAGTACCAAGCCGGCCAGTTACCCCGCCAGGGCAGTGGTGAAATCGAAGTAATGGGAGCGGCAGTTTTTCGGCAAGGGTGGATGGTGGGAACCTTAAACGGCGATGAGCTGGGGGCGGCCCGCATGCTTGAAGGCACTTTGAAGCAGACAATTAAAGACATCCCAGACCCCGCCCAACCGGATACCTATTTAATCGCCATGGTTAAACCTCGGCAAAAGCCACAGATCAAAGTGGATATTGGTCCGGATTATCCTCAGATAAGCATCGAACTGAAATTTGAAGGAGACCTCCTGAGTGTTCAAAGCGGCATCAATTATGAAGAACCGCATATGCTGCATATTGCTGAGCAGGCCATAACTCAGTCGCTGCAGGAAGACATAAATAAATACCTGGCTAAAAGCCAGCAGCTGGGTACTGACGTAGCCGGCTTAGGCCTGAGTGCTAAAAAAAACTTCCGTACCTGGCCGGAGTGGGAAGCATATGACTGGGAAAGTAAATACCCCCTTGCTAGTATTAATGTTAATGTTGATTACCGCCTGCGGCGTATCGGCCTGCTGCACGAAACAGTACCTTTACGCTAGGAGTGAAAAGGTGGCCTTTAGTTTTTTAATTAGTGTAGGGGCAACCATCATCGCCCTCCATGTTGCCAGCTACGGCTATTACGCCCTTAAAGAAGAAAAAAACCGGCACGGCGGCGTAGGGGCTTTGCTTGTTGCCCTGTTGACCCTGGTAATGCCGTTGTTAGCGTTATGGCTCCGTAGCAATTAAAATTTATAAGTACGACTTGGGTTGGTTTGTACTGCTGGAACCTGCAACAATACTTTAACAGTTACGAAACTGCGATTGACCTTAAAGTCAAAAAAGGTTAAACTTATAATAAAATATTAATGCTTGCACCAGAAAAACTGCCTAGGAGAACGAGTTTATGAATGGAAGCTGGAAGAAAATTAACATAATATTAGTGCTAATAACCTTGCTGAGCCTGTCAGTAAACGCTGCTAGCGCCCAACCGGCTGCAACAATTTATGTCTTGCGGGTTGAAGGCCCTATTGTGCCGGTAGTTGCCGAATATATCCAGGAAGGGATTGCCACCGCCGAACAGCATGATGCTGCCGCTGTGATTATCGAACTGAGCACGCCCGGCGGCCTTTTAACCACCACCCAAAAAATCGTTGAAAGTATTCTTAATGCCAGGGTGCCGGTGATAGTCTATGTCAGCCCGGCAGGGGCCTGGGCCGGTTCGGCCGGTACCTTTATAACTCTGGCAGCCCATGTGGCGGCTATGGCGCCGGGCAGTAGGATTGGCGCAGCCCACCCGGTAGCCATGGGCAACGAAGGCCAGCTCTCAGAAACGCAGCAGCAAAAAGCTGCTGAAGATGCAGCCGCCTGGATCCGCAGTATAGCTGAATTAAGGGGACGTGATCCGGCCAGCGCCGAAGCTACCGTGCTGGAGAGCAAGTCTTATAGTGACAGCGAAGCTCTGCAGTTGGGCTTAGTCGATTTACAAGCTGCTGATCGAGATGAGCTTATAAGTTTGCTCGAAGGTAGGATCGTTAGTCTAATAAGTGGTAAAGAACTTAAGCTTGAAGTGGCAGGCAAACAAATAAGAGAATTGTCCATGAGCTCTATCCAGCGCCTGCTTTTCAGCGTAAGCGAGCCTAATATTGCTTACCTGCTGATGACTATCGGCACCCTGGGCTTAATCCTGGAACTTTACCACCCCGGGGCAATTTTTCCTGGAGTAGCAGGGGGTATTAGCCTGTTGCTGGGACTTTATGCCCTGGGCAGCCTCAACGCCCATTTCAGCGGCATCCTTTTGCTCCTGCTGGGACTGGGGTTGATGGCCGCTGAAGTATTTGTCGTCAGCCACGGGCTACTGGCTACCGGAGGCATAGTATCCTTTGCCCTCGGTTCTTTCCTGCTTTTTAGCAAGACTAATCCCGCTTTTTTAAAGGTAAGCATTCCGCTAATAGTCGTCACTGCTTTACTCCTTGCTGCTGCTGTCGCCTTACTCCTCAGGGCAGTTATCAGAGTACAGCGCCGTCAGGCTTTTAGCGGCAGAGAGAGCGTACAGGGTAAAAAGGGGCTAGCCCTGACGGACCTTAATCCCACGGGTACAATACTATTTGAAGGCGAACGCTGGCAGGCAGAAAGCATAGAACCGTTACCAAAAGGTGCAACAGTGATGATCACGGAAATGGAAGGCTTAAAACTAAAGGTAAAAAAGTGGCCTGAAGCATAATATGCCTGCGTCTTAGGTTAACAGGGCATAATATGTAAAATAAATACCGGTAAAACCGGTAAATGAAAGGTGGTTTTTGTATGGAAGGGTTTCTTTCTTTAGCAGCGTTAATTGTCATTGGGGCCAGTATCATTTCTGCTTCTATCCGTATTGTTCAGGAGTATGAGCGCGGGGTAATCTTCCGCCTGGGACGCTATTCCGGGGTCAAAGGTCCGGGGCTCTTCTTCTTAATCCCCTTTATCGACCGCATGCAAAAAGTAGACCTGCGCACAGTAACTATGGAGGTGCCCTCTCAGGAAGCTATCACCAAGGATAATGTCACGGTAAGAGTTAATGCAGTAGTATATTTCCGGGTCATCGAACCCGCCAATTCGGCGATCAAAGTGGTCGATTATGTGCGTGCCACTTCGCAACTGGCCCAGACAACTTTGCGCAGTGTGTTAGGCCAGTCAGACCTGGATGAATTGCTTGCCCACCGGGACAAGATCAACCAGCGGCTGCAGCGAATTATCGACGAAGGTACAGAGCCCTGGGGGGTCAAGGTCAGCCTGGTTGAAATCCGCGACGTAGAACTACCTCAAACCATGCAGCGGGCTATGGCAGCCCAGGCAGAAGCAGAAAGGGAACGGCGCGCCAAAATTATCCATGCTGACGGTGAATACCAGGCTGCGGAGAAGCTGGCTGAAGCAGCAGGCATCATGGCCTCCCAGCCGGCCTCCCTGCAACTTCGCTACTTGCAGACTTTAAGAGAAATGACCACTGATAAATCCAATACCATTGTTTTTCCCCTACCCATAGATTTTCTTAAAGAATTTATGTCGCAAAAGCAAAATAGCCAATAAAGAAGGCACCCTAAAAGGTGCCTTCTTTATTGGCTTACATTTTTATTCCTGGTAACTTAACCTTCATGGGCAATAGCATCGGCAACGAGCTCTTCCGTATGCTTTCTGACCCATTCGGGATCTTTGGGATCGCGGGCAACGCCGCTCTCAATAGCTGCTTTGGCTACCCCGGCAGCTACATTCGGAGCCACTCTGGGATCAAAAGCAGATGGAATTACATTGTCAGGCGTAAGTTCATCGTCAGTAATTAGATCAGCAATAGCGTGAGCAGCAGCCACTTTCATGGCCTCGTTGATATCTGAAGCTTTTACGTCCAGAGCACCCCTGAAAATACCGGGGAAGCCCAGCACGTTATTAACCTGGTTGGGGAAGTCGCTGCGGCCGGTACCAACGACATAAGCACCAGCTGCCTTGGCCTCATCAGGTAAAATTTCCGGAACCGGGTTAGCCATAGCGAAAATAAACGGATCTTTGGCCATAGAACGGACCATGTCCTGAGTAAGAGCCCCGGCAACAGAAAGGCCGAAGAAAACGTTTGCCCCTTTAATTGCATCGGCAAGGCCGCCGGAAATATCTTCTTTGTTGGTGATTTCTAGCATTTTCTGTTTTTCTTCATTGAGATCGGTCCGTTTGGAGCTAAGAACACCTTTAGAATCACACAAAATAACATCTCCAGCACCAGCATCGAGGAGCAGCCTGGCACAGGCAATACCTGCCGCACCGGCCCCGTTAATGACAACTCGTAGTTCGCCCAACTTCTTGCCGACAAGCTTGCAAGCATTGATAATACCGCTCAGGACCACAATAGCAGTACCGTGCTGGTCATCATGGAAAATGGGTATGTTGGTTTCAGCCTTCAGGCGACGCTCGATCTCAAAACAACGGGGAGCAGCGATATCTTCCAGGTTGATGCCGCCAAAAGTAGGCTCTAAGTACTTAACAGTCTTGATGATTTCTTCGGCGTCCTGGGTATCAAGGCAAATAGAAACTGCGTCTACGCCTGCGAAGTGTTTAAACAGAGCTGATTTCCCTTCCATGACCGGATAGGCTGCCCGGGGACCGATGTTGCCCAGCCCGAGTACTGCTGAACCGTCAGTAACAACAGCTACCAGGTTCCAGCGCCGGGTATAGACGTCAACAAGATCCGCGTTTTTATGAATTTCTTTACAGGGCTCTGCTACACCTGGGGTATAGGCCAGAGAAAGGTCTACCTTGTCCTTTAATTTTGTCCGCAGGCGGGTATCCATTTTGCCTGCCCATTCTTTGTGCAGCACTAGTGCTTTTTCTTGGGTGTTCATAAAGTCATCCTGCCTCCTAATATTGTATTTCATTTATTAGAAAGGCTGGCTGCCCCACCTGGAAGCAACCAGCCTATATCTAATCTACCACTACTTTCGGCTTACTTCCGTGCGGCATTCTTGGCTTCGATTTCTGCGTGCATGGCTAGAATGTTTTTGGCGTTTTCATATACTGGCGTATCAACCATTTTACCTTGATATGAAACAGCCGCTTTTCCTTTAGCAATGCCCTCTTCCTCAAAAACTTTAACTACGCCTTTGGCCCATTCTACATCTTCGGGGCTGGGGGCATACATTTCGTTACAAACCTCGATCTGGCTGGGATGAATAATCATCCTGCCTTCATAACCCAGCTGGCGTCCTTCAAGCACATTTTTCTTGAAGGCTTCCATATCTTTATAAGCAACAAAAGGAGCGTCGATGGCGATAACTCCCGCAGCCCGAGCGGCCACTGCCATATGGGCACGGGCATACTGTTGTTCTACCGCCTCTGAGGTTAGTTTAACCCGCATATCCTTAGTATAGTCAACAGCGCCAAAGATGGCACTAACTACCCGCGGGCTAGCAATACAGGACGGATAAGCATTAATTATGCCTTTAGCTGTCTCCAGCAAAAGCGAAACCTTTATGCTTCCTACTTCAAGGCCGCGACGCCGTTCTAATTCTTCCAGTTTCCAGTCAAGGCGCTTAACATCGTCGGGATGGCCGCACTTGGCCAAGGTAACCCCATGCAGGCCCTCATGTACAACAGCTTCGAGATCATCGTTGGTCATCAATGTTTCCCAGTTATTAATGCGGACATAAACTTCCGAACCGTTGGCGCCGACAGTTTTAAGGTATTCTTTCGCTAACTTCCGTGCGTTTTCCTTCTCAGCCGGTGGTACTGCATCTTCCAGATCAAGCGTGATAATATCGGCCGGAAAAGAGTTGGCTTTGCCCAGCATTTTCTCGTTATTACCGGGAACATACAAAATCGATCTCATCACTGCCATTGCAAATGCCTCCTAATTCTTTATTTTTTCCCTCAGTATACGCGGGATATCCGTCGGGGTATCGGCCACATAACCACCAGCCTTCCTAATTGCCTCCATCTTGCTCTGGGCAGAGCCGCGTCCCCGCTCAACAATGCTGGAAGCATGGGAGAAACGCTGACCTTCCGGTGCCCAAGCGCCGGCTACGTAGATAACAAAAGGCTTGGTAAATCCCCCTGAAGCAATAACCTCCGCGCATTCTTCCTCCTGAGAACCACCGATTTCTGAAAAGACCGCTACACCTTTGGTCTCCGGATCTTCTTCAAAAAGAGGCAATAAATCAGCCATGGAAGTACCGATAACAGGCTCGGTGCCGGTATGTATAACTGTGCTCACACCAAAGCCCGCTTCATTAAGAACCCAGGGAATGGTGCCCGACTGGCCGCCACTGCGGGAAAAGACACCTATTGGTCCCTTTTTGAAGAAAGTATTGGCCCATTCCACATTACCGCCCAGCCAGCCCACAACAGCCTCCCCTGGTGAAATTATGCCGATAGAGCCAGGCCCAATCAGGCGAATACCCTTCATGCTGCAATATTCAACCATCTCCATAATATCGTGGATAGGCACTGACTCAACACAGGGAAGGATGTTTTTTACGCCGGCATCAGCAGCCTCCATGACAGCCTCTTTTAAAACCCGGCCTGGTACAAAGATAACGCTAAAATCTATTTCACCGTGTTCTTCCACAATCTGCTTTACAGTGTTATAGACAGGGACCCCGGCAACTTCCTGACCGCCCTTGCCAGGGCTTACCCCACCCACAACCTTGGTACCGTAGTTCTTCATATAGGCTGTCCTGAGAGAGCCTTCTCTCCCAGTAATTCCCTGAACAATTACAGTTGTATCTTTATTAATCAATATCCCCATGTTTTATCCCTCTTCATTCTTTCCTATGGTATCGCTCCCTTAGAGCAATCCACGCTTCGCCAGATATTCATCCAATCCCTCAATGGGAACGTCAATCTTGATAGCGCTCTTACCACGGAACCAGCATTCGTATTCGCAGGCCAGGCATTCTGTTCCCCGCCGTGCTATCTCCTCAGCAGATAGGTGATCTACCGAAGGAACACCGTCTTTCAATTGGAGCATACCCCTAGCATACTTTTTGCAAGCCTCAATACAGGCTTTTGTTTCACATTCATTACACTGACTAGTATCTATAGTAACTTTAATTGTTCTTTCCTCAAATGTCAACACCGGTTCTTCCCTACTTCCTTTTCGGCGCGGTATTCCTTGGCCAGAGCCAGCATCCGCTCGCCGATAAATTTGGTGTCAGTTACATGCTCCCGACCGTAAATCTCTACTCTGGTGGCACCCTCAACATTGCTTAGACCTTCCCGAAGAATCTCAAGGGATTCTTTTTCTTTATTGCCACAGAGTAAGAGTACACAGGGCAGTCCCGGTTTCTTAGGAAGGATTTCCCGCAAGGCCTTGACGACAGCATGAGCATGGTGCCATTGCTCCTGGTTGGCCATCATAAACCCACCCAGCAGATAGCCGTCAATATTGGGCTGGGAAAGTACTACCTTAGCAACGCGATATATTTTAGAGGCGACCGGGTTACCGCTGGTATCAGCGTAGTTGGCAGGTTTTAAGTTTACGTTATTTAGCGCGTCCATGCCCATCATAGCCGAACCGCCGCCAATGGGATGATAGCCGATATAACCTGGACTTTTCTCGTCAAAACCCATGCTCATAACAAAACCGGAACCACGCAGGTCAGTTTTCTCAATACCCCAGCCTATGATGTCCAGTTCAGTCGGCTCGTGACCTAAATCACGGGCGATCTCAATACCCATCTCTGGATGGCGGTAAACACTGCTGTTATCCACATCCATCTTGCAGTCAGCCGCTAGCAGTTTGCCGTCTTCAGTCATAACTAATGGGTTAATCTCTAAAGTAAAGCAATCATATTTTTTATAAGCATGCCACAGTTTAACCATAAAGTTGGCAAAAAGGCTGAG
>JAAYGJ010000128.1 GCA_012727745.1 Clostridia bacterium
CGTAGCCTACCTCCCATAATGTACTTATTATACTACTTAAATATCATCTTGGCTCTACTTTTTGCTATACCAATCCTCAATATGTTAACATTAATCGCCGGCCCATGCAAAACGGTCGCCCTGAGGCGACCGCTCTTTTACAATCCTTTGCTGGCCATCAATGCGGCTAAGTCAACAACCCGTTTGGAATAAGCCCATTCGTTATCGTACCAGGCTACCACCTTGGCTAGGTTGCCGTCAATTACCATAGTTGAAAGTGCATCTACAATAGAAGAACGGGGATCGCCGTTGTAATCGCGAGATACCAACGGTTCTTCTGAATAACCCAGGATACCCTGCAGCGGCCCCTCTGCTGCCGCCTTCATAGCCGCATTGATACTTTCAACTGTAGCCGGTTTTGCCAGCACAGCAACCAGGTCTACCAGGGATACGTTAGGAGTAGGTACACGGATGGCAAAGCCGTTAAGTTTGCCTTTTAATTCGGGCATAACCAGCCCAATTGCTTTAGCGGCGCCGGTAGTGGTAGGGATAATCGATTGTGCCCCGGCCCTGGCCCGCCGCAGGTCTTTGTGGGCAAGGTCAAGGATGCGCTGGTCATTGGTATATGAGTGGGCAGTAGTCATTAAGCCGTGGACTATAGTGAAATTCTCATGTAATACCTTGGTAACAGGAGCCAGGCAGTTAGTTGTGCACGATGCGTTAGAAACAATATGATGCTGTTTGGGGTCATACTTGTCGTCGTTAACACCCATAACGATAGTAATATCATCATTTTTGGCAGGAGCGGTGATTATCACCTTTTTGGCACCTGTCTGGCGGTGCGCAGCCGCTTTATTGGCATCGGTAAATACCCCGGTGGATTCAATTACTATCTCTACCCCCAGGTCACCCCAGGGAATCCTGGCAGGTTCCCGTTCCGCAAATACTTTGACCGAGCGACCGTCGACTACAATAGCATCCTCCTGCGTTTCAACAGTAGCATTCAAACGGCCATGAACAGAGTCATACTTTAACAGATGGGCGTTAGTCTTGACATCGGTGATATCGTTAACAGCCACGACTTCCAGTTCAGGATTCTCCAGAAAAGCGCGGAAAACTAGGCGGCCAATGCGCCCGAATCCGTTAATACCTACCTTTACTGCCATTATGTAACCCCCTTTATTTACCCATTACTATTTTCGCGGATCCAGTTTGCTAATATTTGGTTGCTCATCAAAGCATATTAAAGGGCTATTGCATATTATTCCTGTAATAGCCCTCGTTTATTAGTGCTTAGCTGGCACTAATCATTCTAATCTTCATTCCACATTTGCTGTTAAAATCCTGCCAACACTGGCAGGATAATTATTTTGCCTCACGCCCCTGGTAGTATTTGCCTAACTCATCAGCTGCAATAATAGCGTTGTAAACAACATCTTCGGTAATTTTGAAAGGCTCTGCATGTACAAGCGGATTACCGGCTACAACCTTGTGAGCAATGGTCCGAATATTTTCTTCCGTTGCCTCAACATCCAGTTGCGCCAGGGTAGTGGGTAGTCCGACTTGCATACAGAAACGGATTATTGTTTCCAGTTCTTCTGGAGGCGCATTTTCCATAACCAGCTGGCAGATAACGCCAAAAGCCACTTTTTCGCCGTGAAGGTATTTGTGAGTGGCAGCTATCTCTGTAAGCCCGGCATGAATTCCATGAGCTGCGGCACAGCCGGTGTTCTCAAAGCCAAGCCCGCTGAGCAAAGTGTTGGCTTCAATTACATTTTCAACCGCTTCTGTGCAAACACCTCTTTTCAGTGCCAGTTTAGCCTTAAGCCCATCCTGCAACAAAATATCGTAACACATCTTTGCAATAGCCATGCCGGCTTTGCATCTACGATAACCTTTGCCAACAAAGTTAGCGCTGTCAGAGGCCTCGTTAGCTCTGGCCTCAAAATAGGTCGCCAGGGCATCGCCCATGCCTGAAATAAATAGTCGGAGCGGCGCTTTGGTAATTATATTGGTATCCACTAAGACCAAGTCAGGGTTTCTCTTGTGCCGAATTGTACCCCGGTGTTCACCGCTTTCTGTGTAAATAACTGACATGGCGCTAGTCGGCGCATCAGTAGAAGCTGAAGTGGGGACAATAACCAGGGGGAGATTGAGACTACTTGCAACGATTTTAGCAGTATCTATTGTTTTGCCGCCGCCTATCCCTACAATTACGTCGGCGCTGTATTCATTTGCTTTCGCCGTCAGCCTGTCAACTTCAGGCTGACAGCATTCTCCTTGAAATTTCTCAGCATGATAATCGGACTCAGAGGAATCATAAATGGCTCTTAAATCCTTATTAAGGGCATCGTACAAAAACCCATCGATAAGTGCAAATACTATCTTGCCAAATGATTTTGTATATACCTCCAGGTTGTTAAACTCCCCTGGACCCTGAATATACTTTGAAGGGCTACCAAACGCTCTCGTTGTTGCCTCTACCATTTCTAATTACCTCCCAACTGGCTATGCTCCGAATTCTATTTTATTGCTTAAATGCCTGGTCAAGCCGGCTAGTTTCCAGGCGTCCATTACTCAGCAGCTCACTGGCTAAATAGTCCAGGACTTCTCTGTAATCACATACTATTCCATAGTCAGCATAATCAAATATACTGGCGTTAGGATCAGTATTGACCGCAATTACATAGCCCGAAGCCTTTATGCCGGCAATATGTTGAATCGCTCCGGATATTCCCAAAGCAATATATAGTTTTGGACGCACGGTAATACCAGTTTGCCCTATCTGAATGCTGTAATCGGCATATTGAGCATTTACCGCTCCACGCGAAGCGCCAACAGAGCAACCGATGGCGTTTGCCAGTTCCTTTAGTTTCTCAAACCCTTCCCTGCTGCCGATACCAGCCCCACCGGCAATAATAATCTCTGCATCGCTCAAGGAAAACTCGCTGCCAGTTTTCTTTTTGCTTAGCAGGCGCAACGGGGCAGGCCCTTTTGGTTTGTACGGGATAAATATAATTTCGCCCGTCCTGTTATAGTCCATTGAAGGCATGGGCATTGTCTTAGGCCTTACCGTTGCCATCTGGGGCAACGTTGCGGGACAAATAACTTCTGCCATCAGATTTTCGCCAAAGGCAGGTCTTGTCTGTACGAGCTGACCATTGTCATCTAGGGTCAATCCCGTACAGTCAGCAGTTAATCCCGTCTTTAGAGCTGCTGCAACCTGTGGTGCAATTGCTCTGCCATGAACAGTAGCTGCCATTAATACAATAAATGGCCGGTGGGTTTTTACAAGGTCGCTTATTAATCTTGAGTAAACATAATCGTTATATTCATCCAGTTCACTATGGTCAACAAGATACACCACATCTGCGCCTGCGGCAATTAAATCTTTTGCATATCCGGAAATCTGATAGCCAAGCAAAACGGCCCCTACTTTACAGTCCTTTCCACGGGCAAGCTCACAGGCCTTCCCCAGTAATTCGTAAGAAGCACTTGCTACTATGCCATCATTTGTTTCACAGATCACCCAGATTTCTTTTTGTGCTATTTCAGGTCTCATGCTGCCTGCACCTCAAAATTTCTTGAGCAATTGTCATGCTGCCTTTGACAGGATCCGTTGTTTTAATGCATTTCCTACCTGCTCCAAAGTAGCTATACACTCTTTTTACCCTCGTAAGTGAGCCCTTAAGGCCTACTGAAGCAGGGTCGAGTTTTAGCTCTGCGTTTGAAAGCCGGTTAAGGGGGATGTTTTTAGCCCTCCGCAGTCCACTAATTGAGGGCACACAGGTTAAATTCTTGCCCTCACATACAGTAATTAGAGCAGGTAGCGTTAATTCGGTTTCTTCAAAACCGTCTTCAACCAGCCTGGTGCATAACATTGTATCGTCACGGTGTTTTTGAATATCAACAATGTTTGTAAGGCAAGGAACGTCTAACATTACTGATAGTTCAGGGCCTACCTGCCCCGTTTCACCATCCATCGCCCGCCGGCCACATAAAATAAGGTCATAATCACCGAGGTGCTTAATAGCCGCAGCAAGAACAGTGGCGGTAGCGTAAGTATCCGAGCCTGCAAATTTTTTATCACTAATTAAATAAAGTTCATCCGCGCCGCAGGCAGCAGCATAATGCAAGACGGAGCCGGCCTTTTCGGTCCCCATGGAAACAACACAAACCTTACCGCCCCACTTGTTCTTCAAGTTTACAGCAATCTCCAAGGCCGTATTATCAGCCGGGTTTATCACCTGGCGAACATTTTCCCGTATTAAAGTATTAGTCTCTCTATCAAACCTCATGTCCTGAAATTCAGGCACAATTTTAATACATACTATTAACCTCATAGAGCCTCCCTGTGCAGTAACTAAGCAGCAAAATCATAGATAGGCGTTAAGCTTTGCAAGCTTCGGCCAGAAGCACAAACAAATCTTCAACAGTTTTGCCCTCTGGAGCATTGCTTTTTAGCACGTCATAGCAGCCAGGGCAAGCCGTAATCATAACTTCAGCACCACACCTCACCGCATCATCCCAGCGGCGCTGGGCAATCAAGCGGCCAGTAACAGGAGAATATTGACTTAGCAGTTCAGTACCACAGCATTTGCTCATCTTTTTGTTTAAGAACATCTCTTTAATTTCTATCCCCATTGCTGCGATAATCTCTCTAGCAGGCAAAACTTCATCCAAATCCCTTGCCAGCTTGCATGGATCATGGAAAGTGGCATTAGCTATACTCAATTTATCAGGTAACAGGCGTTTTTCTCGTATTAACTGGGCAATAAATGCAGTGGCAGTTAGTACTTCACCCTTAAGATCACATCCCCACCGAGGATATTCTTGTTTAAACACCCTGGCACAACTGGGGTCGAGCACTACAATCTTATCGGCCTTAGTCGCATTGATCTGTTCCGCTAATTGTTTAGCACTATCCACTACCTCTTGAACATAGCCAATTAAATCCCCAAGCTCTGTTCCAGATTGTGGCTCATCTGCTAAAATTGTATAATCAATTCCCGCACATTTAAAAAGCCTAATGACTGCTTCGGCAATGTGGGGAGCTTTTACCAGGGCTGTCCCGCCGATATAAAAGAGTACTTCAGCAGTTTCTTTTCGGTCAGGAACAAGCCTATCAAGTTGCTCTTTTATATCACTGCTAGCGCGAGAAAATATATTGCCATTGTTTAAAACGCTATCAATGACGGTTTGCACACCAGCCGGAACCAGTTCATTGACAACTGCTTTGGTTCTCGCTTCACGAATAAAAATTGGCGGTTCATAACCGGTAACACAATCATGAGTGCAGGCGCCGCAGAGGCAGCACTCATACATAGCTTCGGCACAGCTCTCATCAAACTCTTGTCCGCGAATATCAAGAGATACCAATAATCCCCTTGCCCGAGGCGTGTTTACTTCCTTGCCCGTTGCCAGACCAACAGGGCAGAGATACCTGCACATCCAGCAAAATCTGCATGCATCCGCATGTTTTTTGGCCATTTCTGAATACATATATAACATCCTCCCTTTTATAATCCCAGCTTGTATGGATTCATAATCCCATGCGGATCTAATCCTTTTTTGAGTGCTTCAAAAACTTGCATAGCAGGGCCGTACTGTTCTTTCATCAACCGGGACAGCTTCAGTCCAACGCCATGATGATGATTAATGACGCCACCATTGGCTAGTGCAGCGCGCACACCTGCATTCCAGATGCGATTGTGAAGCCGAATGGCTTCTTCAGGATCATCAGGGGGATTATCCATAATAAAGCGGTCGTAAATCATTGCTCCCCATTCATACCAGTGGGAACAGTGGGCAATAAAACGAACATCCGGGAAATTATCTTCAACAGCATGTTTCATGGCCCAATATACTTTTTCTAGATTGGCGTAAGTAGCTGCCGTGTCCATTGTGCCAAACATTTGGGGTAGATCCATGATGTGATCCGGATAGAAAAAGGTAATGCGATTTTTATACCATTTTTCACCCCACTCCGATCCCAAATCTTCGGCTTCATATTTAGCGCATATGTCCAGAATTATTCTTTCCTCGATTTTAACAACTTCAGCTGGACCTTCATAAGCAAGGTTCATAAAAGCGCCTTTCTTATCAATACCAATGACCTTTTTTATAATCGAAACAGTTTCTGCCTCATCATAAAGGCGCATAATAGATGGCTTAAGCTTTTGCATTATATCCCTACAAGCAGCCAGGCCGGTCGACATATCTTTAAAAAGAAAAGCTCTAAACTTTCTTACCTCTGGCATCTCAAAGATTTTAAAAGTTGCCTTGGTCATAACCCCAAGAGTACCCTCAGAACCGATAAAAATCTGGGTCAGGTCGGGACCTGCCGCATGTCTGGGAACGGGCAAGGTGTTGATAATATCACCGTTGGGCAAAACAACCTCCATGCTAACACACATATCGTCTATCTTGCCATATTTTGTGGAAAGAATCCCGGCACCCCTATGGGCTAAGGCACCACCAACGGTACAACAAGTAAGGCAACTGGGGTAGTGCATCAGGGAATAGCCTTTCTCGTTGGCATGCCATTCCAGCTGCTGGTGAATCATGCCCGTTTCGCAGGTGATAGTCATCGACTCTTCGTCTAATTCTATGAGCCGGTTCATACGTTTCATATCCATAAGAATACCGCCTGCCACGGGAATAGCGCCACCCTGGGAGCCTGAACCGCCACCCCAGACTTGCACAGGGATCCTATAATAGTTGGCAATTTTAAGTATGGCTGCAACCTCTTCGGTAGAGCCGGGGCGCACTATATAATCCGCACGCGGGGGCGTTAATCCCCTGTCTGCCCACATGCGACTGATCCAGAAATAATCCACGCCGTAAACTAGTCTCTCGCTTGTTTTTGTGCTCACATTCTCATAGCCTACTACATCTTCAAGCTCAGAAAGAATGATATCAGTCATTAATCCTTTTGTTTTCATTTTTTTCTCCTTTCATATGCACATTATTTAGTGTAAAAATTATTGTCTCTGAAAGGAAAGGATATTGGGCGCCTTTTTATCTTACTTCGTTAACAGGGATGGCAAATAAGTAATTATTCCCGGGAAATAACAGCAACAGATTAGGGCAACAATTTGAACGGCGATAAATGGAATTACAGCCCGGTACATAAGCCTCGTCGTGATCTCTGGAGGTGCCACCGCCATCAGATAAAAGATGGCGTAGGCAAAAGGTGGTGATAGAAAAGACATTTGGATCATAATCGCAAACATGAGGGCAAACCAGAGCGGATCAAAACCCAGCGGGTAAAGGATAGGTGTGAACAAAGGGACACCTATTAATAAAATACCGGTGGAGTCAATCAACATACCCATTATAGCTATAATAAACAAAACAATAACTAGAATAAGCCACTTGTTACCGCCGCCAAGCGTAGTGATCATATTTGCTACCACATCCCCACCGCCAAGTCCTATAAAGACGCTGGTAAACATGGAGGCAGCAAGGATGACCCACATTACCATCGCCGTTGTTTTTATAGTGGCGTAACATGATTCAACAATCATCTTCCAGCTAAATCTCTTGTAAAGTGCTGCAACTACGACTGCCCCTAAACAACCCAGGGCAGCAGCCTCATTAGGAGTAGCAGTGCCCAACATAATCGAGCCAAGCACGGTGATAATAAGCACTATTGTCGGCAGGAAAGAAAAGAAAAAGACGCGCGTCATTTCCTTTGTATCGTATTTTGCCCGCTCTTCCTTGGATATGGGGGGACCGGCTTCAGGCTTAATAAGACACACAATTATAATATAAAGTGCATACAAGCCCGCCAGAAACAGCCCGGAACTCATTCCGGCAGCAAACAATTTGGCAATGGAAAGCTGCGAAAGAGAGGCATATACGATTAAAATAACACTGGGTGGGATAAGCGATCCCAAGCAGCCTGCCGCCATAACTGTGCCGCTCGCTAACTCCTTATTATAGCCGCATTTAAGCATTGCAGGCAGGGCCATCATGCCCATGATCGTGACTGAGGCCCCTACGATGCCAGTCGCTGCCCCCATCATCGCACAGATCACTACAGTTGCTATAGCAAGCCCGCCTCTAATCTGGCCCATCAAGACATGGATGGACTCAAAGAGACGTTCTGAAGCACCCGATCGTTCCAGTACCGCCCCCATGAAAATAAACAGAGGCACACAGACATAAGAAGTAGTGGTGGCAACTTTGAAAGTAGTACGTACAAACATATTTATTACATTAGCATCGCCCCAGAAAAGAAGGCCAAAGATTATTGAAAGTCCACCCAGTACGTAGTACAGCGCCCCTCCTAAAAACAAGGAGACTAAAAATGCAACAAACATTATGACAACAATAGCAGTTTCAGTCATATTTCTACCCCCTTGATAGCAAGAAACAAACTCCTAATCCAGTGGGCAATTAACTGCAATAGTATAAGGACAAAACCTAAGGCAATAATTGTTTTGAAATGATAGAGGGGCGGAGCCCAGGCGTTAAAAGACACTTCCTGCATAACAATAGATTTAACTGCAGCTAATATTTGAGCTTTTGTCATAACTCCCATAAAAACAAAAGCAAGCAGGGGGTATAAAAATGAATCGATTATCGCCAGTTGTCGTTTGGTCATTTTTTGAACGAGAACATCAGTTCTTACATGCAAGCCTTCCTGGGCTACCCAGGCGCCACCAACTACAAACATGACACCATAAAGATAAACACATAATTCCCAGATCCATACGGTTGGAGCGTTAAGAACATAACGCAAGACCACCTCAATACACTGCAGTACAATAATTGGTATTACCAGAAAGCCAAACGCCTTCCCCAGGTAAATACTGAGATTATCGATAAATTTCAATACTGCAGATAATGTTTTCAACTGCAGACACCCCACTATTACTCATTTATCTATTTTTAGATATGGTGGCAAGATACTAAATCCTGCCACCATAATAGTCGCTAATGCTACATAACACTGTTGAGGTCAGCTTAGTCTTCTAAGTAGCTCTTAACCTCGAAACCTGCTGCTTCGTTGGCAGTAAGTCCTTTACCCCACCATGCCGAGACTTCCCTGTAAGGATAGTAAATGCTGTAAAATTCATCCAGTTTTTGATAAGTCTCTTTCGTCAATTCCCCTTTGGTCTCGGCATATTCCTTCGTTATCTCATACATCGTAGCTCTCGCTCTGGCCATATCCTCGTCCGGAAGTCTAATAAACTTCATCTGGCCTTTTTCAACGAATTCTTTCATTGTCTTGGCACTTTCATATTCTAGTATCGTTGTCGTTCTAATCGCATAAGCCCTGAAAGTATTTTGAACCAGTATCTGTAAATCCTCAGGAAGCTTGTTCCAGGCGTCTTTGTTTACCACCGTCGTTTCCACGTTGGAGCAGTTCCAGAAGTCGGGGTAAATGCCATAATCAGCCACGTCAGTAATCCCCAAGCCCACATTATAATACAGTGTGCCAAATTCTGCCATATCTACAGTGCCACCGGAGAAAGCTGTGAAAACTTCCTCTAAAGGCAATGCTACGGGGGCAATACCTTCGGCTTCTGCAACTTCAGGGCAAGATGTCCGGAACTTCTTCCCTTTCATTTCTGCAAAAGACCGGAAAGGTTGGGTCGCCATCATAACATTGGCAGTTTGCATACCAAAAGAAATCATATGAAGATTGAATTTGTCAAACCCCTTCTGCATTTGCTCCCAGCCGCCGCCTTCATACATCCATACCATTTTGTCTTCCCAGGCCATGGACATAGGCTCACCATCACCGGCTGCTACGAATACATATTCCATGCCTTTCAGGTACACAGGCCAGCTGGTCGTCATTTCAAAGGCCCCTTCGCTGCAAGCCAAGAAAGATTCTGTCGAACTGGCCAATGCGCCGCCGGGGTACGGCTCAATCTTCAACCTGCCGCCGGAAGCTTTATAAATATCTTCGCAAGCCTGTGAGTAAAGTTCAAACTCCGGTTGCCCTGGGTTGTGAACCATTTGGAAACGCCAAGTAAATTCCGGAGTCCCAGCCGTTCCACCTGAGGCAGCCTCGTTCTGCTGTGATGCAGGAGCCCCCTGTGAAGCCGAGCCGCATCCAATCAATGTAAATACCATAACAACCACTAACCCTAATAACAGCAACTTCTTCCTCATTTTTTTGATCCTCCTTAATTTTTTCTTTAAAAATACGATTGGCTTAATTGCTGTGATGAATTAAACAATTTTAAACAGCCCTTTCATTCTTTTGCTATTTCGTATAACTTTTCCCAAATTGGTGTAGACGCTTTCACCACCTCCTGGTAAATTTCAAAGAACTTAGCATACTTTTTGTGGTTATCCATATTCGGCATATAGACTTTTTCAATTTTATTGCATTTGTCGACCGCTTCCAGATCGCTGTTAAAAATTCCTACCCCTACACCAGCAAGCAATGCACCTCCAAAAGAAGAATCATCATTTTGGGGTCTCATAACTGGTAAGCCAAAGATGTCACACAAGATCTGGCACCAGAGAGGGCTTTTAGCACCACCTCCAATTAATCTTATTTCTGCCATATCCTGGCCAAATTCGCGGACTACTTGATAACAGTCATAGAGGCTAAAGGCCACCCCTTCAAGCACTGCCCTGGCAAAGTATTTTTTATCATGCACCATACTAATCCCAAAAAAATCCGCCCTAGCTTTGGCATTAAAATAAGGGCACCTTTCTCCCAAAATATACGGGTGAAAAATCAGGCCACGCGAACCGACAGGTACTTGAGCCGCTTCCTCATCCATCAGCTTGTACACATCCTTGCCCTCTTTTTCGCAGAGTTCTTTCTCAACCCTGTACAAGCTGTCCCTTAGCCAGCGATAAGAAGAAGCACTGCTGTTAGTACCAGTCGCCATATACCACATGCCTTCAACTGCATGGGGGTAAGTGTAAGCTTTTTCATGGGGTTTAGCTCTGCTGGTAATAAGGTTGCAGTTACCAGCTGTAGCCATCTTAACTACAATCTGTCCGTCCCGTACTGCACCGGCCCCATAGTCCTCGGCGGCAGTATCTGAACAACCTGCAATTACCGGCGTCCCCTCTCTTAAACCGGTTAGTTTGCTGACCTCTTCTCTTACCGTTCCTGCAATTACCTTTGATTTTAGTACTTGTGGCAATACCTCAAGGGGGAGGCCGATCATTTCACACAACTCTTGTGACCATTCAGCTTTACGGGCATCGTAAAGCAGGCTACCCTGGGCATCAACATGATCAGTATAGAGTTCACCGCCTGTTACATAATGACGCACATAATCCTTAGTAAAAAGTATCTTGTTAATTCTGTTAAAACTGTCCGCGTCATTTTCCTTGATCCACAAAAGTTGAGGCATAGTCCAGGTTGCCGTTGGCATCTGCATAGCAATATTAAAAATTCGTTCGCCATATCTCTCTTTCAACTTTGCGGCTTGAGGGGCGCTGCGCTGATCATTCCACATAATACAAGGGCGAATGATATTCCGGTCTTTGTCCAGCAAGACAGCATTATGTGTAGAGGCGGAAAACCCTATGGCCGCGATGCTATTCCCGTCCACGCCTGGCGAATCTATGCACTTTTTTACAGTAAAAATGAAAGCTTCGATCCAATCGTTGGGGTCCTGCTCTGACCAACCGGGGTGGGGATGTTGCGAAGGATACTCCTTATAGGCAGTAGCAATAACATTGCCTTGAGTATCAATGACGGTTGCTTTACATCCGCCTGTGCCTATGTCAACACCTAA
>JAAYGJ010000129.1 GCA_012727745.1 Clostridia bacterium
GCCCTGGGCTATACTGAAGAAATGGCTGTTGCAGAAGCTCAGCGTTGCCTGGAATGCAGGAAGGCGCCCTGCCGTCAGGGCTGCCCGGTAGAGATCGATATCCCGGCTTTTATCGCCTGTATTAAAGCTAAGGACTTTGACGGAGCCATCGATAAAATCAAAGAAAAGAACAACCTGCCGGCCATTTGCGGCCGGGTTTGCCCCCAGGAAAGCCAGTGTGAGAAATACTGCACCATCGGCAAAAAGCATGAACCGGTTGCCATCGGGCGCCTGGAAAGGTTCGTGGCTGACTACCAGATGGCCAAGGGCCGTAAGACCGAGGCTAAAAAGGCAGCGCCGTCCGGTTATAAGGTTGCGGTAATTGGCTCCGGTCCCGCCGGACTTACGGCTGCAGCTGACCTGGCGCTGATGGGACACCAGGTAACTGTTTTTGAAGCCTTGCATGTGGCCGGGGGTGTACTGATGTACGGCATTCCCGAGTTTCGCTTGCCCAAAAGGATTGTCCAGGCCGAAATTGATTCCATTCGCGAGCTAGGGGTGGAGATTCGCACTAATTATGTAATTGGCAAACTCGAGACGGTTGATGAACTGCTGGAAAGCGGCTATGATGCTGTTTTTATTGGCACCGGTGCCGGTTTGCCCTATTTCATGGGTATTCCGGGCGAAAACTTGTTGGGTGTGTACTCGGCCAATGAGTTTCTCACCCGGACCAATTTAATGAAAGCCTATCTCTTTCCCCAGTATGCTACCCCGATTAAAGTAGGCAAGCGAGTAGCAGTAATCGGTGCCGGCAATGTGGCTATGGATGCGGCCCGGACTGCTCTGCGACTCGGCGCGGAAAAATCATATATCGTGTACCGCCGTTCAGCAGCGGAAATGCCGGCCCGGCATGAAGAGATCGAACATGCCAAGGAAGAAGGGGTTGAATTCCATCTCCTAACCAGCCCGGTGAGAATATATGGTAATGACCAGGGCGTAGTGACGGGCATGACCTGCCAGCGCTATGAGCTGGGTGAACCTGATGCCAGCGGCCGCCGGCGGCCTATTGCTATCCCCGGTTCTGAATATGATATGGAGATTGATACAGTAGTCATCGCTATCGGGCAGGGTCCTAATCCTCTGGTGTTGAATACTACCCCGGGACTGGAACTGACCCGCTGGGGCACTATTGCTGCAGAGGAGGCTACAGGAGCTACCTCACGACCTGGCGTTTTTGCTGGGGGTGATATCGTCACTGGAGCGGCAACAGTTATCCTGGCTATGGGCGCCGGTAAAACTGCCGCCAAAGCTATTGACGCTTATTTAAGGGAAAAGAAATAGGGGCTAAGGATTAGTTCCCATATTGGGGGCTAATCCTTTACCTATAGCATAAATGTTAACGGAAGGCAAAAATTAGAAAGGTGGGTGGTCAATGTGGCAGCACAAATACTGGACGGCAAAAAGATTGCGGCTGAGGTGCGGGCGGAAGTCAAGGAGGAAGTAGCCCAATTAAAAGCTCAGGGTATTAATCCTGGCCTGGCAGTGGTTCTAGTCGGCGAGGATCCTGCTTCCAAGGTATATGTGCGCAATAAAGAACGCGCCTGTGAAGAGGTTGGTATTTATTCGGCAGCGCATTATCTGCCAGAAAATACCAGCCAGACTGAGCTGCTAGCGCTAATTGCTGAACTCAATCAGGATAAGCGCATCCACGGTATCCTGGTGCAACTGCCTTTGCCCAAACACATTGATGAGAAAGTTGTTATCAATGCCATTGCGGGCGAAAAAGACGTTGACGGTTTCGGCCCGGCTAATGTGGGCAATCTGGTGATCGGCGACAAGTGTTTTTACCCCTGCACGCCTTATGGCTGCATGGTACTCCTGGAGAAAGCGGGCATTGACCCCAGGGGTAAACGGGCTGTGGTAGTCGGTAGGAGCAATATAGTCGGCAAACCGTTAGCTTTGATGCTCCTGGCCCGCCATGCTACTGTTACTGTGTGTCATTCGCGTACCAGGGATTTGGCGGCAGAGTGTCGCCAGGCGGACATCCTGGTAGCGGCTGTTGGCAAGCCGGAAATAATAACCGGGGACATGATCAAAGAAGGGGCAATAGTTATCGATGTAGGTATCAACCGCGTAGCTGACAAGAAACTGGTAGGCGACGTACATTTTGAAAGTGCTGCGGCCAAGGCGAGCTGGATAACTCCGGTGCCCGGCGGTGTTGGTCCCATGACTATTGCCATGCTGTTAAAGAATACTGTCGAGGCTGCCCGACGCTGATGCCCGTGCCCAAGGTCCTGGCGGTGAGGGAACTCACCGCTTATTTACAGCGTTTGCTAGCCAATGATGGCCGCCTGGCCAATCTGTGGGTTAGGGGCGAAGTATCTAACCTGCGCCAGCCTGCATCGGGTCACCTTTATTTTACCCTGAAGGACCAAACTGCCGCTTTGCGCTGTGTATTCTTTCAGGGGCGCAGGCGGCTGGGCAGTAATATAAATCTTAAAGACGGCTTGGAGATAATAGCCCGGGGTCAGGTTGCTATTTACCCCCGGGACGGCGTTTACCAGCTTTACGTTGCCGAAGTTTTTCCGGCCGGAGTGGGTCTGACCAGCCTGGCATTACAGGAGCTGACAGCCCGTTTGGAACGGGAAGGGCTTTTTGCACCGGAACGCAAAAGGGCGTTACCCCTGCTGCCGCGCCGGGTGGGTATTGTTACCTCAGCCAGCGGGGCCGTTTTACGTGACATTATAACAGTCAGCCAGCGGCGTTTTCCTGGCATTGACCTGGTGCTGGCGCCGGCCGCAGTTCAGGGGGAGGCCGCGCCTGCTGAGCTTGTTAAGGCCCTGGAGCTTTTGGCCCGCCAGCCCGGGGTTGAAGTGATAATTATTGGCCGCGGTGGCGGCTCGGCGGAAGATTTAAGTGCCTTTAACAATGAAGCCGTTGTGCGGGCTATTTTCGGTTGCCCTGTCCCGGTAATTGCTGCTGTAGGACACGAAACAGATCTTACCCTGGCCGATAGGGTTGCCGATCGGAGAGCTCCGACGCCTTCTGCTGCCGCCGAGATGGCTGTCCCCGTTAAAGCTGAGCTGGAACAGCGGCTGCTGTCTCTGGCCATACGGGCGCGGCGGGCTGTGGAACATCGTATTAAACTGGCCAGGGCACAATTGGAACGCCTCAGCCAGAGCCGGGGAATGACCAGGTTACCTCAAGAGATATACTACCGCCAGCAGTATCTGGACGGACTGGAACAAAGACTCCGACAAGCCTGGCAGCAGCGTTTAACGGAACGGCAGCAGGCATTCCAGCATTTAGTAGCACGTTTGGAGGCGGCCAGCCCCCTGGTTATATTAAACCGGGGTTATGCGGTGTGCCGGCGGCCAGGGGAAGCTAACCCTTTGCGCTGCAGCCGGGAGGTGGCTCCTGGTGATAGGGTGGAAGTTGTTTTGTATCGGGGCTGTCTGTATTGTCGTGTGGAAGAGTGTAACGGAGGGAAAATATGTCAGCAACAGGAGAACTGAAATTTGAAGAGGCGCTGCAACAACTTGAGAACATTGTCCGTGCCCTGGAGGGGGAGGGGCTAACGCTGGAAGAATCTCTTTCATATTATCAAGAAGGCATTAAAATGGTGCAGCTCTGTCGGCAGCGTTTGCAGGAAGTAGAGGGCAAACTACAGGTGTTGCTGTTGGATGAAGACGACACAGTTACCCGGGACCTAAACCGCCCTGGTGATGGCCATGAGTGAGTTTAAAGCGTACCTGGGGGCACGGCGACAATTAATTCAGGAAGCGCTAATGCAGAGCTTACCTCCGGTAGACAGTTATCCCCCGCAAATTCATGAAGCCATGCATTACAGCCTTTTTGCCGGGGGAAAGAGGCTAAGGCCTATCCTGGTACTTGCTGCCGGTGAGGCAGTCAACAGCCCGCCGGAGCCGCTATTGCCGGCAGCATGTGCTGTTGAACTGATTCATACCTATTCACTTATCCATGATGATTTACCCTCGATGGATGACGATGATTTCCGCCGTGGCAAGCCGACCTGCCACCGGGTTTTTGGTGAAGCCATTGCCCTGTTGGCCGGCGATGCCCTTTTGACTCAGGCCTTTGTCTGTTTGAGCCGCAGCGAAGCAATTGAACCTGCCAGGGTTATCCAGGCTATAAACGAACTGGCGCAGGCTGCCGGCAGCCAGGGAATGATCGGTAGCCAGGTAGTAGATCTGGCAGCCGAGGGAGGCCCGGCCGAGCTGGACACTGTTGAATATATCCATGCCCACAAGACGGGCAGCCTTATCAGGGTGTGCTTGCGCCTGGGAGGAATTTTAAGCGGCGCAGCTGAAGAGCAGATGGCCCTTTTGACCCGCTATGGCGAAGCGATAGGTTTAGCTTTCCAGATTACTGATGATATTCTTGATATAGAAGGAGACTTTCAAAAAACCGGCAAAAAGACTGGCATGGATACTTACCGGGGCAAAGCGACTTACCCTGCCTGTGTGGGATTGGAGGCAGCCCGGCGTAAAGCCGGGGAACTTTGCCAGGAGGCAGCGGCTCTGGCCCATGAACTGGGGCCGGCAGCAAAACCCTTATTTGACCTCGCTAACTATGTCTTTGAGCGGCAAGAATAAGCATAAAGGTGCATACTAGAGAGCCATAGGGCACGTCTATTATCGTTAGCAGCCGTTAGGCCAGAAGGTCTGTAGCAGCCTGGCTCTAACGGCTGCTATGCTTGCAGGTTAAAGCTAAATGCTTTATAATACATGCTGGTAGCTATATTATTGAGCAATAATATGAAGCAGATATGGTAAAATAGTATAACAATATTTGGTGAGTGGCGCAGTATTCTAGTCAAGACCGCCATCCTTGAAGGCGGGCCTAAAAATCCGTCAAGGGCACAGCGATGAAGTTCCTGGTGCTGGCTGCCGACGCCCAGTCGGGGGTTGGTGCTGGGAGTTAAGGTGGGGGGGCGATCTACAATGGCATGTAGGCGTTGACCCTCCCTCCGCGGAGACCCAAGTTCGTGGGAACGTCTCGTTTTTGAGTCTATTACTATGGCTTGGGCTAGAAACCTGCAGTTGGTACGGAGGGTGCTGGCTGCAGTGTAGCCTGCCTTGAGTGGTTGTGGCGAATGCTGGCTGTATAGACAACCTCCAGCTCTTTCGGGAGCCGGGAGGTTACTAGCTGAAACCACAGCTGCAAAAGAGGCTAGAGGATGGTTGGGCTTGTTGAGGAAAACTCCTAGACTGTTTACCTCCCGTAAGACTGGCCGGGGATTAGAGTATGTGCTAAGTGGTAATCCAGTCCTGCAACCGGCAACGGGGCAGGGTACCTTTTAAAGGGAAACCGCCATTACGGCGACGTGTGGTAGGGTGCCGGGAAAACCTACTGGACCTAAGCCATAATATTTATCCGGTCAGTTGCCACTCACCTCATGTTTAAAGTTTAATATTACATAACCTGCTATAAGTGGAGGCAGAACAATATTTGACTAAAATACAGGCTCGTTCCTCCTTAATAAATGCTCTAACTATGGGCGGGGGAACTTTTTTTATAGCCCTGGCTCTGGGCTATGGTTCGCAGTTTTTTATCGCAAAGGCGCCTTCCTTAATTTTAGCTTTTGCACTGCTAATGCTAATTATTCTGATTGGAATTATTTTTGATATCATCGGCATGGCTACGGCAGTGGCCAGCAAAGCTTCGTTAAACGCCCGGGCAGCCAAAAAAATTGCCGGTGCCCGTCAAGCTCTGGCGCTCGTAAATAATGCCGACCGGGTAGCCAGTTTTTCTACTGATGTGGTGGGCGATATCAGTGGTACCTTAAGCGGGGCTCTGGGGGCGGTAATTATTATTCGCCTGGTTGGACAACAGGGTGCTGATGACGTGCTTATTAGTACCGTCATGACTGCCTTAGTTGCCGCTGTAACGGTGGGCGGTAAGGCCTGGGGCAAAGCTATAGCGCTCAGGGAAGCTGACGAGATCGTTTTCTGGGTTGGGCGGGTATTATTTGTGCTAGAAAAAATTGTCGGGTGGCGACCATTTAAACATCCTCCTAAGAAAGGACAACGACCATGAGTTTATTGTCTGGTATTAAAAATCCGGCTGCTTTAAAGAAGATGTCCCTCAAGGAACTTGAGCTGCTAGCTGGCGAAATACGCCAGGAATTAATCGGGAGCGTCTCCCGCACTGGCGGTCATCTGGCCGCCAATCTGGGGGTTGTGGAGTTAACCCTGGCCTTACATGCTGTTTTTAATCTGCCGGAGGATAAGCTTATCTGGGATGTGGGGCACCAGTGTTATGTTCACAAGATGTTGACCGGCCGCTTACACAAGTTTGACAGCTTGCGCCAGTACGGGGGCTTAAGCGGTTTCCCTAAGCGGGCCGAAAGCCCGTACGATGTCTTCAATACCGGCCACAGCAGCACTTCCATATCAGCAGCGCTGGGTTTTGCTCTGGCCCGGGATTTGAATAAAGAAAATTACCATGTGGCGGCTGTTATTGGCGATGGCGCCCTTACCGGCGGTATGGCTTTTGAAGCGATGAACCATGCCGGCCACCTGAAAACCAATTTGATTGTGGTCCTGAATGATAATGAGATGTCTATTGCCAGCCCGGTAGGCGGCCTGGCAGCTTACCTGTCCCGCCTGCGGACTGATCCCATGTATTCCCGGGGCAAAGAAGAACTGGAGAGCTTGCTTAACCGGGTGCCCCACGTAGGTCCCCGGGTATTAAAAATTATCGACCGCTTAAAGGATGCTCTCAAATATCTGGTAGTCCCCGGGATGTTGTTTGAAGAATTAGGGTTTACTTATCTGGGGCCGATTGAGGGTCATAATATCGGCCGTTTAAAAGAAGTACTGCAGCATGCCCGCAGCACTAAAGGCCCGGTGCTGGTCCATGTTGTCACTACCAAGGGTAAGGGTTACCGGCCAGCGGAGACCCTGCCCGAGTATTTTCACGGGGTGGGTAGTTTTGACCCCGAAACGGGGCAAGTCCTAAATAAGGGTGGTCCCCCCAGCTATACTTCAGTATTTGGTGCCGAGTTGGTGCGACAGGGTGAAAAGGACAGCAGTCTGGTGGCGATAACTGCTGCTATGCCCGATGGCACCGGCTTAACTCCTTTTGCCAGAAGATTTCCGGGACGTTTCTATGACGTAGGCATTGCCGAGCAACATGCTGTGACTTTGGCGGCCGGACTGGCTGCAGCAGGATTAAAGCCAGTTGTGGCTATTTATTCCACTTTTCTGCAACGCTGTATCGACCAGGTTATTCATGATGTAGCTTTGATGGAACTGCCGGTTGTGTTGGCTTTGGACCGGGCCGGGGTGGTAGGAGAGGACGGTGAAACCCACCAGGGTGTCTTTGACCTGGCATTATTGCGCTGTGTGCCCGGTATGGTTTTGATGGCCCCGAAGGACGAACAGGAACTGCGGCATATGCTGGTTACGGCACTGCAGCACCAGGGACCGGCAGCCTTGCGCTATCCCCGGGGCGCCGGGCAAGGAGTACCATTAACGGGACCGGCGCTGCCGCTGCCGCTGGGTAAGGGCGAAGTGTTACGTCGAGGCAATGATGCGGCTATTCTGGCCCTGGGACCTCAGGTGTATAACGCCCTGGCGGCTGCAGAAGCCCTGGCAGGCCTGGGTATTGACTGTGCTGTTATTAACCCCCGTTTTGTTAAACCCCTGGATGAGGATTTGATCCTTGAATGGGCGGAGCGGACCGGGCATTTATTGACAGTAGAGGAACATGTCCTGGCCGGCGGTTTTGGCAGTGCGGTACTGGAGCTGTTGGGGAACCGGGGCCGTGAAAATGTGAGGTTGCGGAGACTGGGTATCAAGGATGAATTCGTGCCGCAGGGTAAAGCCGCAGTTGTACGGGAAAAACTAGGACTGTCGGCAGCAGGGATAGAACGGGAAGTCTTACAGTTGCTGCAGCAGGAAGAGCGTTCCCTGCCGGCTACCCAATTGAGCGCCAAGGAGATTTGTAGTGGTTAAACAACGGTTGGATCTTTTACTCGTAAACCGGGGTTTATTTGCCAGCCGAGAGCAGGCTCGGGCAGCAATATTGGCTGGCGAGGTGCTGGTAGATGAGGTGCCGGTAGACAAGCCCGGGGCAGTGGTGCGGGAAGATGCGGAGCTACGGCTTAAAGGCAACCGTTTGCCCTATGTCAGCCGGGGCGGTCTCAAACTAGAGAAAGCCTTAAAAGCTTTTAGCATTAACCTGCAGGGCAAAATTGTGCTTGACGTTGGCGCTTCTACCGGCGGCTTTACCGACTGTGCTCTGCAACATGGCGCTGCAAGGGTATATGCAGTGGATGTCGGTTACGGGCAACTTGCCTGGTCACTGCGCCAGGACCCGCGAGTCGTTGTGCTGGAAAGGACCAATGCCCGTTACCTGGAACCGGAGATGCTCCCTGCCCCGGCCGACCTGGCTACTATAGACGTAGCTTTTATCTCGGTGTTAAAAGTCCTCCCGGCAGTATGTCGTTGCCTGCGGCCGCAAGCTGAAATTATAGCTTTGATAAAACCCCAGTTTGAGGCCGGCCCGGCCAGGGTGGGTAAAAAAGGAGTCGTCCGTGAAGCTGGTACCCACCGGGAAGTTTTAAAAGAAGTTCTGACGGGTGCATGCGCGCTGGATTTAAAGATAAAAGGCTTGACTTATTCCCCTATAAGGGGCCCCCAGGGTAACCTTGAGTTTTTGCTTTGGCTGGGTTTAGAAGGTGCAGCAATACCGGTGCAGGAATGGCTGCCTGTGATTGAGCGGGTAGTAGCAGCAGCTCACCGGGAGCTAGGCGCGGCAGGGGCTAGACCTGCCAGATTTGATGTGCCTTAAGAAGGCAGAGAATGGGTCAAGAGATAGTGTAAGAAAAGAGGGAACCTGTTGCAATTAATTGCCTTAGTAGCTAACCTGGAAAAACGTGGGATCAGGGAAGTGGCAACTGGTATTATTACCTATCTGGAAGAACGGGGTGTCAGGACAATAATAGCCAGGAAGCAGGCCCTTGCTTTAGGCGTACCGGAACGGGGTGTGGCTGAACAAGAACTGCAAGGGGCAGATTGTCTGCTGGTCCTGGGAGGAGACGGTACGCTGCTGCAAGCAGCGCGGCAGGTATGTACCTCCGCTACTCCTATCCTGGGCATTAACCTGGGACGCCTGGGGTTTTTAACTGAAGTTGAACTGGCTGATCTTTACCCGGCCCTGGACAAACTGCTGACCGGCGATTACCATATTGAACAGCGGATGATGCTGCAGAGTACGGTAAAACGCCCGGACCAGATATTAACCTGCACGGCTTTAAATGATATAGTTGTAACCAAAGGGGCATTTCCGCGTTTGCTTAGCCTTGAGGTTTATATTAGTTCAGATTACCTTGATACATATCCGGCTGACGGCTTGATTGTAGCTACTCCCACGGGCTCAACAGCTTATTCGTTATCTGCCGGCGGCCCCCTGCTGACACCTGATTTGCGGGTTATGCTTCTGACGCCTATCTGTCCCCATACCCTTTATGCCCGCCCCCTGGTCGTACCGGGAAAACACCAGATCGAAATTCATGTCCATGCCCCGGAGGTAGAAGTTATGCTGGCTGTAGACGGGCAGCAGGGTTTAAGTCTTAGAAACGGCGATGTGATAACTGTTACGGAGGCTAGTACGACGACCCAATTAATCCGCCTGCAGGACAAAACCTTTTTTAGCCTGGTGCGGCAGAAGCTGCAGGAGGGAGGGAACCGGCAGCTATGAAAATCAAGCGGCAGCAGCTAATCCTGGAGATTATCGCCAAAAATCCTATGGCTACCCAGGAGCAAATAGTGCAAGAGTTAGATGAACGAGGCTTTAAGGTAACTCAGGCTACTGTATCCAGGGATATTAAAGAGCTGGGTTTGATTAAGTACCCCTTTGGCGAAAATCAGTATCGCTATGTGTTGCCCCCTAACCAGGCTGCAGTTAACGCTTATAGCAGGCTGCAGCGGCTGGTAAAAGATTCGGTACTGAAAGTGGATGATAGTGAAAATTTAATTCTTGTCCGTACCCTACCAGGGACTGCCCATGCCGTTGCTTCTTGTCTGGACAGCTTACCCTGGCCCGAGATACTTGGCACAGTAGCCGGCGATGATACCATATTAATCGTAGTCAAGCCCAGGGAAATGGTTCCCGTTGTTATAGAACGTTTACAAAAATTGCGGGATAATTGATTAGGTGTAGGCCTTAAAGCGGGGAAAGGTAGGTGAGGGGATGCTCGCTGAATTGCAAATTGAAAATTTTGCTTTAATCGAAAATTTACAGCTGGAACTGGGCCCGGGTTTGACTGTTTTCACCGGCGAAACAGGAGCCGGCAAATCGATTATAGTGGATGCGGTGAGCCTGGTAGTAGGGGCGCGGGCCTCAGCAGAGTATATCCGGGCCGGGGCCGAACGAGCCGTAATTAGCGGCCTTTTTATCACCGACAAGCTGCTGGAACTGGAAGAAACTTTGCATGAGCTGGGATTGCCGGTCGAGGCTGACGGCAGCCTATTATTAACCCGGGAGATCAGCCGTAATGGACGCCATACGTGCCGCATCAATGGTCGCAGTACTATTCTGTCAGTGTACCAAAAGATAGGGCAGATGTTAGTCGATATTCATGGGCAGCACTCTTACCAGTCGATTTTAAGGCCGGTTTACCAGATGGATATGCTTGATAGCTATGCCGGGTTGGGGGAGTTGCGTTCCCGTGTTAAAGAACATTTCCAGAGCTGGCAGAGTTTACAAAAGGAGCTGGCTTCCCTTACCAGGGGCGGCAGCGATTGGGAGCAGCAACAGGACCTGCTAAATTTTCAATTTAAGGAAATAACTGAGGCTAATCTAAATCCGGATGAAGAAACCCGGTTGTTACAGGAACGGGATATTTTAAATAATGCTGAACGCCTGGCCAACGGGGCTGCAGCAATTTATACCTGCTTATTTGAGGCGGATAATAAAAGTGCCTATGATTTAATTAGCCAGGCAGCGGCTGAACTACAAACTATGGCGGCAATTGATCCTGAACTGCAGTCCTGGCAGGAAATGTTAGAAACTGCTGTTGCCCAGGTGGAAGAAGTAGCCCGGGGTATCCGCCGTTATAGCGATAAGCTGGACTATGACCCCCAAAGCTTGGCCATGATCGAGGAACGCCTGGAATTGATAAATAATTTAAAACGTAAATATGGGGGTAGTATTGAGGCCATTTTACAGCGTCGGGAGGAGATAAAAGCTATCCTGGGAAAAATAGAGCACAGCGCTGAGCTCGCGGCTACTTTGCAAGAAAAAATTGCTGCAGCTGAAGACCGTTACCGCAAAGAGGCAGAGCGTTTACATAGTTTACGGGCACAGGCAGCTAGCAAACTGGCAGAGGAGATAAATGCTATTCTTAAAACCCTGGCCATGCCTGAAGCCCGGGTGGAAATAGCCTGTACAAAGACGTCGCAGCCAGGCCCCAACGGCCTGGATAATATAATCTTTTTATTTCAGCCCAATCCCGGCGAAGGTAATATGCCGCTGGCACAGATTGCTTCCGGCGGCGAAATGGCACGGGTAATGCTGGCTTTGAAGAGCGTTTTAGCCAGCAATGATCCGGTCCCGTCCCTTATTTTTGACGAGATTGATGCTGGCGTTAGCGGCGTTGCGGCCCGGACAATGGCGCAGACCCTGGCTAACATAAGCCACCAACACCAGGTCCTTTGTATTACCCATTCAGCTCACCTGGCCGGTTATGCCGACAGACACTACCTGGTCAGTAAATTCACAGACCGGGGACGAACTTACACCCGGGTAGAAGAGTTGCAGGGCGAAGCCAGAGTTGAAGAACTGGCCAGGTTGTTGTCTGGCGAAGCCAGTCAGGTAGCGAAAAAGCATGCGGAAACACTATTAGAGCAACAATGAGCCATTAACTGCAAATTATTATAAATAGCTCTAATTAGTTCTTTATTACTTGTTAATGCGTTTTATATCTCCACCTCAGGTCGTTTTTAACAGCATAAAACAAACGGCTTGAGGTTATTTTATGTTTAGTGCTCTAAATAAAACCGCGTCAAAAAATGGTTTGTTTTATTAAAAATAAATTGGAAGGTGATACCTTTGAGAAGCCTGGGGCGCCAGGTGCTTGGCCTGGTGCTGGCTGCACTGCTTCTGTATGGTGGCATGCAGCCGCCGGTACGCAATTTTTTAACCCTGCCACCGGTACAACGGGTAGCAGCGACAGAGTTGTCACAATTAAATTGGGAATTACCGGCAAGTTTAGCTCACCAGTTAGATGTACAAGTGAAAAATATCGATAAAACTAGCACCTTATCTGAAGGTGCGCCTAATTGGCACCAACTGCAGTTAAGGCTATTTGGAATAATACCTCTAAAAAATATTACTTTGCAGGTAGTTGAACAAGTAAGCGTTTACCCGGGTGGACAAGCGATCGGTGTCCTATTAAAAACTGAAGGGGTACAGGTTGTAGGCCAGGCCCCGATAAGTGACGGTCGGGGTAATAAGTTGTACCCGGGGCGACAGGGCGGCCTGGAGATAGGCGATTATATAATTGCTATTGACGGTCAAAAAGTAACAAACGACCAGGAGGTAGCAGCCTTGATCGATACTGCCGGTAAAGCCGGTCGCCAGGCCTGCTTAACAGTCAAAAGGGCGACACAGATATTTACGCTCAATATCCAGCCTTTGTATTGCCAGGAAACCGGGCGTTACCGCATTGGTATTTACGTCCGTGATAGCACCGCTGGGGTTGGAACTTTAACTTTCTATGATCAGGAAGAAACAATTTTTGGCGCCTTGGGTCATATAGTTACTGACGGCAATGGCAAAGAGGAAATAAACATCAACGGGGGGCGGATAATTGCTGCCGCCATCCAGGGTATCCACCAGGGACGTCAGGGCCAACCTGGCGAAAAAATAGGTATTATTCTTAATAAGAGTAAATTTAGTGGTATAATCACAAAAAATACACAAGTTGGAATTTTTGGCAGATTAACCGGCAAAATTCCGGCTTCTTGTAGCGAGCCTATTCCAGTAGCAATGGCAGAACAAATCAAGCCGGGAGCAGCTGAAATATTAACAGTTCTTGAAGGAGAAAAAGTTGAAAGCTTTACAGTAGAAATTGAAAGGGTTATGCCCCACCAGCGCAGCAGCGGTAAGGGTTTGGTCATCCGCATTACTGATCCAAGGCTGTTGGCTGTTACCGGGGGTATTATCCAGGGGATGAGCGGCAGCCCTATCATGCAGGAAGGAAAACTGGTTGGGGCGGTAACTCATGTGTTTATTAACGACCCTGCCAGGGGTTACGGGGTTCTGGCAGAATGGATGCTGCAAGAAACAAATTTAGGCAATTCACTACTAACCGGGGGAACTGCTGTCGATTCCCCTGGTTATAATTA
>JAAYGJ010000130.1 GCA_012727745.1 Clostridia bacterium
CAATATGAGGCTCTGGCTGAGAAGATTGTTGATTTTGAAATCTAGGGGTGGCTATGCTTGCCATTTGCTCATAAACCGGTGCTTGTTGCGGAAGTTTTACACTTTCTTGAACCCCGCTCAGGTGAAATATTTGTTGATGCAACGGTAGGGGGAGGCGGTCACAGCAGTATGCTAATTCACCGCCTGCTCCCGGGGGGGCGTTTAATAGGCCTGGATCGTGACCCGGAGGCTATTAATGCTGCCAGGGAACGGTTGGCTGACTACAGTGATAACGTAGAACTAGTGCAGGCTGACTTTAGAGATTTGAAGAAGGTGTTAACAGAAAAGGGGATTGGGGCCGTTGATGGCCTTCTTTTTGACCTGGGAGTTTCATCTTACCAGCTGGATAATCCAGAAAGGGGGTTTAGCTATCAGAGGGAAGCCCCGCTGGACATGCGTATGAGTCCGGAGCAGGAATTGACGGCAGCAGATATTGTTAATAACTGGTCGGAGGAAAAACTGGCAACAATTATCTGGCAGTACGGGGAGGAACGCTGGGCCAGGCGCATAGCAGCTTTTATTGTTGCAGCTCGCAAAAAGGCTCCTCTAGTGACTACTACCCAGCTGGTAGATATCATAAAAGCGGCAATTCCGGCAGGGGCCAGGAGGTCCGGACCTCATCCCGCCAAACGGACCTTCCAGGCCCTCCGAATTGCTATAAATGGCGAATTAGAAGCTATCAGAACAGCCCTAGAAAAGCTGGAAGAGATCTTGAAACCGGGTGGACGGGTGGGAGTTATTTCTTTTCACTCCTTGGAAGACAGGATCGTAAAAAATTGTTTCCAGCAGTTGAGCGGGCGTTGTACCTGTCTGCCAGATTTTCCCATCTGTGTTTGCGGGCAGCGGCAAGTGTTGACAGTGCTAACGCGCAGACCTGTTTTTCCTTCGGCGGAAGAAATTGCTGCTAACCCCAGGGCGCGAAGCGCCAGGTTGAGAGTTGCCCGGCGGGTTCTAAAGGGAAAGGAAGGTGAATAAGTTATGTTAGCAGCACCACAGGAACTTGCCTATAAGCTTAATACTGAGGCGCCACGCTCCGCCCGTAGTTACCGGGGGAAGAGCAGTGCCAGGCAAAAATTAAAAATTCTGGCATTGGTATTGCTTGCTCTCCTCCTTTGTTTCGGCATGACCTTTATGACAGTCGTAAACGTATTGATGGGCTATAAAATTACCAGCATCAAACAAGAAATAAATTCCTTGCAAAGAGAGAATGAGAGGTTACAGCTAGAGGTCGCCCGCTTGAGGGCACCGGAAAGGATAGCCGCTGTAGCTACCGAACAGTTGGGGATGGCCGAACCTCAGGCAGAGCAAATTTGTTATGTCCCGGTTGAGGCTGACGCCCGGCAAATGGTAGCTTTACAACCGGTAGTACCGGCAACGGAGATAATTGCCGCCACGCCCCAATCCTGGTTACAGGCTCTTTCCCGGGTGTTGCAGCAATGGCTCGGTTCGGAACGGGTGGCCAGAGCTAGCGGATGAGACAGTGTTTAAGCAGTTTCTGGCCCAGCTGGTTAAGGGGCGAAGGGATATATGCAGACAACGATTAAAATGCGCAAACGCCTCGTTTTAGTCTTTGTTGTTTTAGCAGCATGTTTACTGGTAGTGCTAGGCAGGGTAGCGTGGTTACAATTTGTTCGCGGGAGTGAATTACAAGAAAAAGCGCTGTATAATCGTCTCAACGTTATGCCCGTGACACCGCAACGGGGAGTTATTTATGACCGCAACGGGCATGAGCTGGCAATAAGCATATCGACGGACTATATTGGTGCTTTTCCTCAGGAAATAAAGGACTCCGGCAGAGCGGAAGAGATTGCCCGGCAGCTGGCAACTATTTTGGAATTATCTTTTGCTGAAGTGTATGAAAAAATAACCCGCAATTCGGGCTTTGAGTTTGTTGCCCGTCAAGTGGAATTTACTAAATCTCAGCAGATTAAAAATTTAAAACTACCCGGCATTGAAGTAGTACCGGAGTACCGGCGCTATTATCCCAATGGACCTCTGGCTGCCCATGTGCTGGGATTTTGCGGAATCGATAACCAGGGCCTGGAGGGCCTGGAGGTTATGTATGAGTCTCAGCTTGCCGGGGAAGCAGGTAAAATAGTGCTTGAATTTGACGCCCTGGCCCATGAAATACCCGGGGCTACCCACCGTTATATACCGCCTGTAAACGGCCATAGTCTGGTGTTGACAATTGACCAGACCATCCAATATATCGCTGAACGCGAGCTGGAAAAAATCATGGCCAGTCCTACCAATCCCCGCAAGGCCAATATTATTGTCATGGATCCCAAAACGGGAGAAATACTGGCTATGGCCAGCCGACCTGCCTTTGATCCCAATAACTACAATAAGTACCCTGAAGAGCTCTGGGGCAACCCTCTGGTCAGGGACGCTTACGAACCTGGTTCGGCTTTTAAAATTATTACTGCAGCCGTTGCTTTGGAAGAAGGGGTTGTGTCGCCGGAGGATCCTTTTTATGATCCTGGCTATATAAAAGTGGGGCCGGATACGGTCCATTGCTGGTTATCCCCTATGGGTCACGGCAGTCAGACTTTTTCTGAGGGTGTAAGAAATTCTTGCAACCCGGTATTTGTGCAAACAGCGCTGCGCATAGAGGAAAAGAAGAGAAACCTGCTCTATGATTATCTTTATGCTTTTGGTTTTGGTAAGCCTACCGGGATTGATTTAACAGGTGAGGGGTCGGGACTGTTAATTCCCCGGGAGCAGTTAAAACCCATTAATATTGCCACCATTGGCATTGGCCAGGGTATTGCCGTGACGCCGGTACAATTGATAACTGCCGTAGCTGCTGTGGCTAACGGCGGCAAGCTAATGCGCCCCCAGCTGGTAAAAGAAATCCGGATTGAGGGCGAAGCGCCGCAGGTAATAAAACCGGAAGTGGTGCGCCAGGTTATATCGCCGGCAACTTCTAAAACTCTGGCGGAAATGTTAGAAAGCGTTGTTAGCGAAGGAACGGGACGTAATGCTTATATCGAAGGTTACCGGGTGGCCGGTAAAACAGGTACAGCCCAGAAGGCTGGTCCCGGTGGCTATATGGAAGGAAAATATGTTGCTTCTTTTATCGGCTTTGCTCCGGCCAATGACCCGCGTCTGGTGGCTCTGGTAACTATCGATGAACCTAAAGGATATCCTTATTATGGCGGTACCTTAGCAGCACCTATTTTTAAAGCAGTGGTAGAAGACGCCCTGCATTATTTGCAGGTTCCACCCCAGTACAGTAGTGACCAGAAAAATGAGAGCGAACGTCCAGAGATGGTAATTGTCCCTGACGTAGTAGGAATGGATTTAAAGACCGCTCAGGCAGCTTTGCAGCAAGCGGGTCTGGAGGCAAAGGTGGAGGGCGAGGGAGGCCAGGTTGTGGCGCAGGTACCTAAAGCAGGAGCAAAAGTAACCGGCGGCAGCAAAGTCATACTATATATGCAGGGAGGCACTCAAAACCCCGCTGTACCGGACGTTACCGGCTTAAGGATTGGCGAAGCTGCTGAAGTGTTGGAGGCCTATGGCCTAGGGCTGGTGCCTCAGGGGAGCGGCCAGGCGGCAGAACAGAGCCCTGTTCCCGGGACGGTTGTCCCCGCAGGCAGCAAAGTAACGGTTAAATTCTTTGAACCGGCCCAAGAGGTCCTGGGACCTTAAGGAGGATAGCCCGGCCAAGCCAGCCGGGCTATTTTAAGGACTAAACTGCCATAAGATGGCAACAATATAGAAGCGATTGTGCTAAAGACATCAGGGCATATTTCAGGTACAATACAAAGGGGAAGAAGCAAAGGAGGGATGGCCGGCAATGACTCTTGCTGAGCTTAGCGCCGTATTAGATATTATTGACCGGGGCGGCGAGCAAAATATCCACTTGACCGGTCTCCATTATGATTCCCGCCGGGTACGGCCCGGTTTTCTCTTCGTAGCCATCAAAGGCTTTCAAACTGACGGCCATTTATATATAAATGATGCCCTGCAACGGGGAGCAGTTGCCGTCGTAATAGAACGGGAGCTGGACCTGCCTCCCGGAACAGCCTGGATACGGGTGGCCAACAGCCGTCAGGCCTTGGGGCAGCTGGCAGCAAGGTTTTATGGTTATCCCGGAAGCAGCTTGCGCCTGATCGGAGTTACCGGCACCAATGGCAAAACTACTACAACCCACCTTATCAAGGAGGTCCTGGAGGCTGCCGGCCGCCCTACCGGGTTGCTGGGGACTATTGGCTTCCGCTTGGGAACAAAGGTGTTACAAACGGAACGGACTACTCCTGAAGCATTGGATTTACAGGCTATTTTTCGTGAACTGCTAGAAAATCAGGCGCAGGCGGCAGTTATGGAGGTATCCTCCCACGCCTTGACCCTGTACCGTACTGAAGGGACTGAATTCGACGGGGCGGTCTTCACCAACCTGACTCAGGATCACTTGGATTTTCATCAGGATATGGAGAGCTACTTGAATGCCAAAGCCATACTGTTTAAGAGCCTGGGTCAGGGGGTTAAAAAGGGGCCCAAATATGCGGTAATTAACGGCGATGACCCTTATGGCAGCCGCTTGGCAGAACTTACCCCGGTGGAGGTAATTACCTATGGGCGCAACTCTGCCTGCCAGGTCAGGGCGGAGAAAGTCAGGCTGGCCCCTGATGGAGCCACCTGCCGGGTGGTCTTTCCCGGCGGAGTTCTCGATTTGAAGCTTAAGTTGACAGGTCTGTTTAATATTTATAATGCCCTGGCTGCTTTTGCGGTAGGTTTGCAGGAGGGTGTTGAGCCGGCAACTGTGGCTACCGCCTTAAGTCAGGTTAGGGGGGTCCCCGGCCGTTTTGAAAGGGTAGACAGGGGGCAACCTTTCACCGTAGTTGTAGATTATGCCCATACCCCTGACGGCCTGAAAAATATCCTTCAGGCAGCTCGCCAGGTTACTGCCGGGCGGCTGCTGACGGTTTTCGGTTGTGGCGGCGACCGGGATAGGGGCAAGCGTCCTTTAATGGGACAGGTAGCGGCACAATTAAGCGACTATTGTATCGTGACCTCTGATAACCCCCGTAGTGAAGAACCCCAGGCTAGTATTGCTGATATTGTGCCAGGCCTGGAAAAGGTTGCCAGCGCCGCTTATCAGCGGATAGTTGACCGGCGCCAGGCTATTGCCACAGCTCTGGCTTTGGCTAGGCCCCGGGACATGGTCGTGATTGCAGGCAAAGGTCATGAAACTTACCAGCTTGTCAAAGATAAAATTCTACCCTTCGATGACCGCCAGGTAGTTCGGGAGGAGCTGGCGGCTCTGGGTTATACGGAGAATAGGCATGATGTTTACAGCAACGATTGAGAAACTGAAAAAAATAATTGGTGGCAGATTGCTTTACGGTGAGCCTGGCAGTGAAGTTAAAGGAGTTAGCACCGACAGCCGGACGCTCCAACCGGGAATGCTCTTTATAGCTCTCAAAGGAGAAAGGTATGATGGTCATAATTTTATAACTGCAGCTATACAGCGTGGGGCGGCGGCGGTAGCAGGTGAATATTTTTCCGCCGAGCTGCTGGCCGGCCGGCAGCAAGGGCCGGCGCTGCTGGAGGTGCCTGACAGCTTGCGAGCATTGCAGGATCTGGCTGCTTATCACCGCAGCGAGATATTACAGGGCCCGGTAATTGCCGTAACCGGCTCCAGCGGAAAGACGACCACCAAAAATTTGCTGGCAGCAGTTCTGGCTCCTGCCTACAGGGTCTTAAAGAACCGGGGCAATTATAACAATGAAATAGGATTGCCGCTAACTTTACTGGATTTAGAGGCAGGACACCAGGCCCTGGTGGTGGAGATGGCTATGCGGGGCCGGGGCCAGATAAGGGAGCTGTGCGAGATTGCCCGGCCCGAAATTGGTGTTATTACCAATATCGGTACAGCTCATCAGGAACTGCTGGGTTCGGTGGCCAATATTGCTGCTGCCAAAGGGGAAATGCTCCAATCACTACCAGCTGACGGCCTGGCTGTTTTGAACGGTGATGACGAATGGTGCCGCCGCCTGGCACTTGGCTGCCCTTGTCAGGTACTATTTTATGGTCTTCATAGTAAGGTAGATATAGGTGCCAGCGATGTTGTCAATTTAGGCTTAGAAGGGACCGCCTTTACGGCTGTGCTGGCAGGGCAGAGGTACCCCGCCAGGATCCCGGTGCCGGGGCTGCATAATGTATATAACACCCTGGCGGCGCTGGCAGTGGGACATTATCTGGGCCTGGAACCTGCCGTTATGTTGAAGAGTATAGCTGACTGGCCTTTTGAGGATCTGCGCCAGGAGTTGCGCCCCGGGCCGGGCGGCTGCCTGGTTTTTAACGATGCCTATAACGCTAATCCCGAATCGATGCAGGCCGCACTCAAGACCCTGGCCGGTTTGCCGGGACGAAAAGTGGCTGTCCTGGGAGATATGTATGAACTGGGCCCTGAAACGGCCGAGCTCCACCGGCAGATTGGACGTTTGGCTGCTGAACTGGACCTGTACCGCTTGATTACAGTGGGTAAATTGGCGCGGGAAATTGCTGCCGGGGCTCTAGCCGCAGCTATGCCTGCTGAGCGCGTTTTCAGTTGTACTGATCACTACCAGGCAACACAATATTTAGAGGAACTGGGCCGCGGTGATGTAGTACTATTTAAAGGCTCCCGCCTGGCCGCCATGGAAAAAGTCCTGGCTATCTGGGAGGGAGGGGCGGCAAATGACTGAAGCGTTTAAAGCTCTGGGCTTGGCTACAACAATTACTATAATTCTGGGGCCGCCAATTATTGCTGTTCTCAGGCGCTTAAAGGCCGGGCAAACAGTCCGCAGTGACGGCCCCCGGCAGCACCTCTCTAAATCAGGTACACCTACAATGGGCGGCATTATGTTTCTGATCGGCCTCACGATAGCGGCATTAATAATTAAAAGGGATTCCCCTTTGCTGTTATCAGCTATTATTCTAACCTGGGGATTTGCCTTAATCGGCTTTGTCGATGATAGTTTAAAGGTAGTCTTTCACCGCCCTCTTGGCCTCCTGGCCCGGCAAAAGCTGGGCGGCCAGATATTGTTGTCACTGGTAGCCGGTGTGGCAGCTATGCAATGGCTGGGGCGGGGTAGTATTGTAGCTGTACCGCTCCTGGACTGGCAGTGGGATTTGGGCTGGTTTTACCCTTTCCTGGCGGCCCTGGTGTTGGTCAGCGCTGCCAATGCTGTTAATCTAACCGACGGCCTTGACGGCTTGGCTGCCGGAACTTGCTTTTGGGTAGCGCTGGCTTACGCTTTAATTGCCCTGGTTTCGGGTCAGGCAGAGATGGTAGTATTTGCCATGGCCCTGGCGGGAGGATGTTTAGGCTTTTTAGCGTATAACATTCATCCAGCGAAGGTTTTCATGGGAGATACAGGTTCCCTGGCCCTGGGAGCAGCCCTGGGTTTTCTGGCCATCATGACCCGGACTGAGCTGCTATTTCCCCTACTGGGCGGAGTATTTGTAATTGAAGCCCTTTCAGTCATTATTCAGGTAATTTCTTTTCGCCTTACCGGCCGGCGTGTCTTCCGCATGAGCCCCCTGCATCATCATTTTGAACTGGCAGGCTGGTCGGAGGGCAAGGTTGTCGTCCTGTTCTGGGGCCTGACAATTATGCTGGCAGCAGGCGGCCTATATGTGCTGACTATTTAGCCTACAGGAAGAAGGTTAAAACATGGAATGGCAAGGTAAAAAAGTACTGGTAATTGGCCTGGGTAAGAGCGGCCTGGCGGCAGCCAGGGAGCTAATCCGGCGGGGCGCTGCTGTTATAGCCTGTGATCAACGAGTTATGCCCCGGCATAAAGTAGCTGACTTGCGGCGGGCTGGAGCCAAACTTGTCCTGGGCAGTTATCCGCAGTTGGCTGCTATCAGGCCCCAGCTGGTGATAGTCAGCCCCGGGGTGCCGCTAGGGGAACAGCCATTGGTTGAAGCTAGAGAGATGAATATTCCTATCTGGGGTGAACTGGAGCTGGCTTATCGTTTACTGCCGTCGGGAATAGAGCTGGCTGCAATTACCGGTACCAACGGTAAAACTACTACTACAGCTCTCTTTGGCCAGATACTAAAAGACGCCGGCTTTGCAACTCTGATAGGTGGTAATATTGGGGTTCCCCTGGTCAAGGAAGTAAGGGCAGCAGCTCCAGGTAGTTACATAGTATGTGAAGTAAGCAGCTTTCAGCTGGAAACAATTAATTCTTTTCACCCCCGGGTGGCAGTTATTATTAATATTACTCCCGATCATCTTGACCGGCATGGTGATCTGGCAAGCTATGCTGCTGCCAAACAGCGCCTAATGGCTTACCAGGGCCCCGGGGATTTCGCCATTCTGAATTATGACGATCCCCTGACGCGGAGTATGGCTGCTCATACCAGAGCCCGTGTGTTATTTTTTAGCTGCCGCCAGCGACTGGAAAAAGGTGCTTACCTGGCTGAAGGCTACCTTTGCCTTAATCCCGGTACTGCAGAGATAAAACTTTGTCGGCGCGAGGAACTATCATTAAAAGGTAGCCATAACCTGGAGAACTGTCTGGCAGCTTCTCTGGGAGCTTTTGTGATGGGAGTCCCTCCTGCACAGATTGTTGCCACCCTGAAATCTTTCCCCGGACTGCCACACCGCCTAGAGACGGTAGCTGAGATTAACGGGGTATTATATATTAACGATTCTAAAGGCACCAACCCCGAAGCGACGATTAAAGCCCTGGAAGCATACAACAGCCCCCTGGTGCTTATCGCCGGCGGCAGAAAGAAGGGCAATGATTTTACAGAGCTGGCTGCCCGTCTGCCCGGCCGGGTGAAATACTTGATTTTACTGGGTGAAGCGGCTGCTGAAATCGAACAGGCTGCCAGAAGAGCCGGCCTGGATAGTATTTATCGGGCCCCTGACCTCGAAGCTGCTGTCTATGAAGCAGCGCGGGTTGCCAGCGCGGGAGATGTGGTGATGCTCTCACCGGCCTGTACCAGCTGGGATATGTTCAAAAGCTACGAAGAAAGAGGGAACTTTTTCAAAAGGTATGTGTTTGAACTGGCTAATAAGAGGCAGGCAGTAGGAGGCTAACAGGGGGGAGGGTAGCCTATGCGAAGACAGGCGGGGCCGATAGACTTCTGGCTTTTATTGCCCGTTTTGCTCCTGGTGGGCATAGGAATAATAATGGTTTTTAGTGCCAGCGCCCTTACTACTACAGATTCCTTCTACTATTTAAAGCGCCAGCTATTATGGGCCGGTGTTGGCATGGCTGGATTGTTAATTATGTCCCAGGTAAATTATACCAGCTGGCGGCGCCTGGCCACACCGCTCCTGATCATAGCTGTAATCCTCTTATTGCTGGTATTAGTAATGGGTATTGGTGCCAGGGGTTCGGCACGCTGGCTGGGGGTTGGTTCCCTGTCTTTTCAACCTTCGGAGGTTATTAAACTGGCTATGGTGATTTTTTTGGCTGCCAGCCTGGCAGATAACCACCGGAGACTACAGTCTTTTACCCAGGGGGTGGGGCCTTACCTGGTCTTACTGGCAATTGTCTGCGGTTTAATCCTGCGCCAGCCTGATCTGGGGACGGCTGTGATGGTAGCAGGCATGATTTATCTGATGCTGCTTGTTGCCGGGGCAGACCGGCGCTACCTGGCGCTGCTGGCGGCTATGGGGGTAGCGGCAGTAAGTTTGGCAGTTATAATAGCTCCTTACCGCATGGCTCGCTTTACTGCTTTTTTAGATCCCTGGGCAGACCCCCAAGAACATGGCTACCAGACTATCCAGTCCCTGCTGGCTATTGGTTCCGGAGGTTTATTCGGGTCCGGCTTGGGGCAGGGCCGCCAAAAACTGTTTTATGTCCCAGAAAACCATACTGACTTTATTTTCGCTATTCTCAGCGAAGAGCTGGGTTTCATCGGCGCGGCCCTGGTGATAGTCCTATTTTTAGTCCTGATTTGGCGCGGTGTTAATACTGCTTTAAAGGCACCTGATAACTTTGGCTGTCTGCTGGCTGCTGGACTGACAATTATGATCGGTTTGCAAGCGATTATTAACCTGGGTGTAGTAACAGGATTATTGCCAGTAACAGGTATTACTTTACCTCTGATAAGTTATGGCGGTTCTTCGCTGATTTTTACTTTGCTTGGAGTGGGAATGTTGCTTAATATATCCCGTTATGCGGGGAATTAGGAGTGAAACTATTTGCGGATTATTGTGACCGGCGGTGGTACCGGCGGCCACGTATACCCGGCGCTTGCCATAGCCCGGGGACTGCGCCAGGTAAAACCGGACGCAATGATTACTTTTTTAGGTACGGAGCGGGGTCTGGAGGCTGATGTAGTACCCCGGGCGGGCTTCCCCCTGGTTACTATTACCGTCAGGGGTCTGGAACGGCGGTGTATCTGGAAAAATGTTCCCGCTTTAATCCAGATAAGCCGCGGCTTGGGGCAAGCTTGGCTGCAGGTGAAACGCTTGCAGCCGCAAGCTGTGGTCGGTACCGGGGGCTATGTCAGCGGACCGGTTTGCCTGGCAGCAGCACTACAGGGCATACCGGTCATCTTGCACGAACAAAATGCCTTTCCCGGCTTGACCAACCGCTGGCTGGCCAGGTTGGCCCGCAGGGTCTGTTTAACTTTCCCCGAGGCAGTTCCTTATTTTCCCCGTAGCGCCCGTTTGCTGACTACCGGCCTGCCAGTGAGGCCGGAGATACTGACTGCTGACCGACAGGCCTGCCGCCAGCAACTGGGACTGCCAGCAGAGCAGTTGCTGGTACTTATAGTAGGCGGGAGCCAGGGCGCGCGGAGTATAAATCAAGCTATGCTTGCCCTTTATAGCAAGCTGGCAGGGCGAAGACAGGTTAGATTCATCCATATTACCGGCCGCCGTGACTATGAGGCTTATCTGGGGCAACTGCAGGGGATGGGAATAGACCTGGAGGAATGTGGTAATATTAGCATTAAGCCTTATGCTTATGATATGGAACAACTTCTAGCAGCTGCTGATCTTGTTATCGGGCGGGCGGGAGCTTCCTTTTTAGCTGAGGTGTTAGTCCGGGGTCTACCTTCCGTACTGGTGCCCTACCCTTACGCTGCTGCCAATCACCAGGAATATAATGCCCGTGCAGTTGCTGCTAAAGGGGCAGCAGTTTTAATTCTGGATCGGGAACTAAAGACAGGACGGCTTGCCCAGGTTGTGGATACTTTGCTGAGTGACACCGGGCGCTTAAAAGCTATGGCGGCAGCGGCCTCCGGCCTGGGACGGCCCGAAGCTCTAGAGGCCATTATTAAAGTAGTATTAGAAGAAGCAGCTTCGTGCAGAGCATAGGCGATTAATAAAATTATATTTTCGCGGGACAAGCTTCTGTAACCTGCTTGCTCAGTTTTGCATATTATGCATATGTAGCAGTCAGATAAGGGTTTTGCTCCGCGGGAAGGAGATGACAGATTTGGGAGCAGGGGGTTGGACCCACTTTGTTGGTATTGGCGGGGTGGGAATGAGTGGCCTGGCATTATTATTAATGGCTGAAGGCTATCGGGTTACAGGTTCGGACCTTAAAAGCAATCAATTCACCCGCAAGCTGGAAGCCAGGGGAGCCATAATATATCACCACCACGACGCAGCCAACATTGCCCCCGGAGTAAGGGAAGTAGTGGTATCTTCGGCTGTATCATCTGCTAATCCGGAAATAGCGGCCGCCCGGCAGCTAGGGATACCGGTTATCAAGCGAGGAGAACTCCTGGCCCGGCTCTTTAACAATAAGCGGGGTATTGCTATTGCCGGCGCCCATGGCAAGACTACTTCCTCGGCGATGATCGCTCTGGCAATGATTGCCGGTGGGTTGGAACCTACGGCGGTTATAGGTGGCTATGTGCAGGAATTAGCCAGCAATGCTGTCTACGGCCAGGGACCTTTTTTTGTGGCTGAGGCTGATGAGAGTGATGCTTCTTTTCTGTGGCTGCAGCCGGAAATAGCACTGGTCACAAATATCGAAGACGATCACCTCGATCATTATGGCAGTCTGGACGACATTATAGCGGCCTTTGACGCTTTTATAAACAATGTCCGGCCGGGTGGCAAGGCTGTATTATGCACTGAAGATGCTCGGACCGAGCTATTATCTGTTAAAAGTGCCTGTGAAGTTATCACTTATGGTTTTGCCGCGAATTCAGATTACCGGGCTACTGACCTTAAGCTGGAAGGGCTCGGTGGCCAGGCAGCTATTTATTACTGTGGTTCTTATCTGGGCACGCTTAACCTGAAGGCGCCCGGCAAACATAACATTCTTAACGCTCTTGGCGCTGTAGCTGTCTGCCACCAGCTGGGGGTAGCTTTTGCAGATATTGCCAGCGCCCTTGCTGACTTCAGAGGGGTTGGTAGGCGTTTTGAAGTCCTCTGGAGTAACAACAATATCTGGGTGGTTGACGATTATGCCCATCACCCTACTGAAATTAAAGCTGCCCTCCAAGCTGCAGGCCGGATGGGAGCAAAGCGCATAATTGCGGTTTTTCAACCGCACCGGTATAGCCGCACGCAGCAGCTCTATCGGGAATTAGGGCTGGCCTTTACCCAGGCGGATATTGTAATTGTCAATGATATATACTCTGCCGGTGAAAAACCGATTCCGGGCGTAACTTCACAGCTGATAGTGGAGCAGGTGCGGCAAAACAGCCAGTGCCAGGTATATTATTTGCCTACCCTGGAGGAGATTACAGCTTTCCTGCAGGATCTATGTCTGCCGGGGGATCTGCTGATAACTCTGGGAGCTGGCGATGTCTGGAAAGTGGCCAAGAGCCTCGCACAGGAGTTCAAAAGCAGGCAGGAACTGGCTGAAATGGGGGCATAAGATGCAGTTAACACTTCTGGCCCGGGAACTGCAGCAAGCTCTTAAAGGAGAAGTAAAACTAAATCAACCCCTGGGAGCTTTCACCACCTGGCGTTTAGGCGGTCCGGCTGATTTGTTTTACCAGCCCCTTAATCAAGAAGAGCTAGTTAAATGTTTAAACTTTGCCAGGCAAAAAGGGTTGCCAATGCATATAATGGGCAATGGTTCAAATATTCTCGTACTCGATAGGGGTGTCCGGGGGCTGGTATTGCATACCAGGCATTGGCGCCAGATTAAATTTGGAGAAGGCTTTCTTTATGCCGGTGCAGGGGCTTTAATAAGCGAACTGTTAAGGGTAGCCGTGAGGCAGGAAATGGGGGGGCTGGAGTTTGCAGCCGGTATTCCGGCTACTATTGGCGGGGCAGCCGTAACTAATGCCGGAACGCCTGAGGGCTGCCTGGCTGACATTATTCGTGGAGTCGAGCTAGTGACTTTAAAGGGAGAAACGCGCTATCTGGCGCGCCAAAATATTAGTTTTGCTTATCGCTCTAGTTCTCTACGCCGGGAAGGTCTGGTAACTGCCGTAGAATTGCAGCTGGTCGCCAGCAGGGCTGATGATATACGCGCTATGATTAAGGCAAACCTGGCCAGGCGGCGCCAGAAACAGCCTTTGAACTGGCCCAATGCCGGCAGTGTCTTTAAAAATCCGCCGGGGCATTTTGCCGGGCAGCTGATCGAAGAGGCTGGTGCCAAGGGCTGGCGGGTAGGCCAGGCAGAAGTTTCTACCAAACATGCTAACTTTATAATTAACCGCGGGCAAGCAACGGCTGCTGAGGTGATAGAACTAATTAACAGGGTCCGGGAAGCAGTAGCTAAAAAGAGTGGAATTACTTTGGAATTGGAAATAGAAATATGGGGTTAAGGCCTATAGCTTGGGGAGGGGTAGGCCTTGGAGCATTTACTTATCAACGGCGGTCGGCGTCTTGAGGGCAAGATAGCAGTCAACGGGGCTAAAAATGCAGCCTTGCCTGTTCTGGCTGCCACCTTGCTGGCTACGCAGGACTGCCACTTGCAAAGATTACCGCAATTACAAGATGTACGCGTTATGCTGGAGGTTATCCGTTCACTGGGTGCAAAAGCGGAAAAGCATGGCGATGACCTGGTTGTTAACCCAGGCGGGGTTTTTGCTTCTGAAATACCGCCGCGCTTGATGCGGCAGCTTAGGGCCTCCAACCTGGTAATGGGGCCCTTACTGGGACGGTATGGATATTTTCGGGTTCCTTACCCCGGTGGCTGTGCCATAGGCTCACGGCCAATGGATTTACATTTTAAGGGTTTTACGGCCCTGGGTGCTGAAGTTAGGGAAAAGCAGGGTTATGTGGAGGCCAAGGCCAGGCAGCTGCAGGGTGCTACAATCTACCTCGATTTTCCCAGCGTAGGCGCCACAGAAAATTTGATGATGGCAGCTGTGATGGCCCGGGGGGTAACTACACTACACAATGTTGCCAGGGAACCGGAAATATGCGACCTCCAGAATTTTCTTAATAAAATGGGCGCCAGGGTGCGAGGTGCCGGGCAGGACACTATTTACATTGAAGGGGTAAGTCGGCTGGCCGGGGCTGAACACCGGATTATACCCGACCGTATAGAAAC
>JAAYGJ010000131.1 GCA_012727745.1 Clostridia bacterium
CGAAGGTCACTATCTGCGCTACATGTTCGCGACCATATTTCTCCAATACATAATTGATAACTTCTTCCCGGCGTTCATAACAAAAATCAATATCAATATCGGGCATACTGACCCTTTCCGGGTTCAAAAAACGTTCAAAGAGTAAATTATACCGCAGGGGGTTTATGGAGGTTATCTCTAAGCAATAAGCCACCAGGCTGCCCGCAGCCGAGCCCCGTCCCGGTCCCACCGGAATTCCGCGGCTGCGGGCAAAGTTAACCATATCCCAAACAATCAAAAAGTAACCCGGGTAACCCATCTGTTCGATAATGCCTAGCTCATAGCCCAAGCGCTCCCTGGCAGAGGCATCATTATCAAGGCCGCGTTTCCGTAAGCCCTCATAACACAGGCGGCGCAAAAAAGCTGCCGGCTCCTCGCCGGCCGGCGCCTTGTAGGCAGGTAGGTGCAGGTGGTCAAAGCTAAAATCAAAGTTGCAACGTTCAGCAATAGCCACCGTATTTTTTAGGGCTTCCGGCACTTCAGCGAAAAGGGCAGCCATTTCCGCCGGGCTTCTGAGATAAAACTCAGTGGTGGGAAAGCGCAGGCGGTTGGGATCATTTATATTTTTGCCTGTCTGAATACAAAGGAGAATGTCGTGAATCCTAGCTTGTTCCCGGGAAACATAATGGACATCGTTGCTGGCCACCAAAGGAATATCCAGCTCTTGCGCCAGACCTATTAACTGTCGGTTCAGCCGGGGCTGCTCCGGCAGGCCCTGGTCCTGCAATTCCAGGAAATAATTCTCCCGGCCAAATACTTCCCGGTACCAGCTTGCTGCTGCCAGAGCCTTTTCCTCCCGGCCCTGCAAATAGTGCGTCGCTACCTCGCCGGCCAGGCAGCCGCTCAAGGCGATAAGTCCCCGGCTGTGTCTGGCCAACAGTTCCCGATCAACCCGCGGTTTGTAATAAAAACCCTCCAGCCAGGCAGCTGAAACCAGGGCTGTAAGGTTGCGATAACCCTCCGCGTCAGCAGCCAGGAGTACCAGGTGGTATTGATAATTATCGCGGTGAGGATCATGGTCATAGCGCGACCGCGGCGCCACATAAACCTCACAACCGATAATGGGCTTAATCCCTTCCTGGCGGGCGGCCTTATAGAACTCTACAGCCCCATACATAACGCCGTGATCGGTCAGGGCTAGAGCAGGCATGCCCAGCTCGCGGGCGGCACGGACCAGTTCGGTTATCCGCCCGGCTCCATCCAGAAGGCTGTATTCACTATGAACATGAAGATGGACGAATGTTGACATATGGAGGAGTTCTACGCCACCAGTATAAAATCCTTTTCAAGACATAAGTAGCCTGCCGCCTTACTATAAATTATCATGGGGTCTACCCCTAACCTGAACTAATCGGCTCTTTCCTGGTAACCCCAGAATGGCTATCCGTAACTCTTTTTATAAAATCCTTGTAGGAGGCCGAGGCCGGTGGACGATTTCCTTGCCAAGCTTCTGCTCAGTTTCTTTACCGCCCTGGGAGTTGTTCTGGGAGCGGCAATTATCGGTTCCCTGGCAGCCATCCTGGTAGGACACCCGCCTTTACGTACCATGACCCGCCTGGCCCTGGAAATCAAAATCTGGGCAATTGCGGCTGCTATGGGCGGCACCTTCAGCGCCATAGAAATCATTAGCCAGGGACTGATGCAAGGTCATATTCGGGTTCTGGCAAAGCAATTATTATTTATAATTATGGCTTTTATTGGCGCCCAGCTGGGTTATTGGCTTATCCAGGTTCTGGCCGGTGGTGAGTAATGCGTTATTTGGCCTGCTTCATCCTGGGCTTTATCCTGGGGGCCTGCCTGACCAACCTGCTCCTGGCCCGCCAGCAAGAACAACTATATTTAAGCAAATCCGCATTGGAACAGCACCTAGCAAGCGCCCGGGAAGAAATCGCCCGGCTAAAAGAAAACCTGGCTGCAGA
>JAAYGJ010000132.1 GCA_012727745.1 Clostridia bacterium
ATTTTCACCCCCAGGGCACTAAGGCGCAAAGCTGCTACCCGCCGGTCAATTTCCTCAGTTACGGGAATAACCTGCGGCGGCAGTTTGCCTGCATTTTGCAGCAAATATTCCAGGGAAAGTAGCTGGAGAGCAAAAGTCAGGTCCATTATTTCAGCCGGATGGCCGTCAGCAGCGGCAATGTTCACCAGCCGACCGTCAGCCAGGAGGTAAAGCCGCCGACCGTCAGCTAAAGTATACTCTTCAACATTGCGGCGTGCCAGCCGTTGTTTCCTGGCCATAGCTGCCAGATCTCGCTTGCTAATTTCCACATCAAAATGGCCCGCATTGGCCAAGATAGCGCCGTCTTTCATTACAGCGAAGTGTTCTGCCCGGATAGTATCGATGCAGCCAGTTACAGTTACAAAAATATCGCCGTAGCGTGCCGCTTCGAGCATCGGCATAACCTGGAAGCCGTCCATCAGGGCCTCATTGGCCTTCACCGGATTAACCTCGGTTACAATAACCCGGGCGCCCAGGCCTTTAGCCCGCATGGCCACCCCTTTACCGCACCAGCCATAGCCGGCTACTACCACAGTCTTGCCGCAAACAGTCAGGTTGGTATTGCGCATAATCCCGTCCCAGGTTGATTGGCCGGTACCATAGCGGTTATCGAATAAGTGCTTACAATCACCGTTATTGACCGCAATCATCGGAAAAGCCAGTACCCCTTCCGCAGCCATAGCTTTCAGCCGCAGGATACCCGTTGTAGTTTCTTCCGCTCCGCCGATGATATTTTTTAACATTTCCCGCCGCTCGGTATGGAGCAGATGCACCAGATCGCCCCCGTCATCGATTAATAACTGGGGTTGACTGTCTACAACCCGGTGCAAATATGTATTATATTCTTCCTCGCTACAACCGTAGTGGGCAAAAACATTTACCCCCAGGCTGGCCAAGCCGGCACAGACATCATCCTGCGTAGATAAAGGATTAGAGCCACAGATGGCTACCTGGGCGCCAGCAGCCTGGATCACTTCGGCCAGATAAGCCGTCTTAGCCTCCAGGTGCAGGCAAATTGCTACCCTTAAGCCGGCAAAGGGCCGCTTGTGTTCAAATTCTTCCCTGAGTTTATTTAAAATGGGCATATGCTTACGCACCCATTTAATTTTTAACAGGCCGTCGTCCTTCAAGTCGGGATTGGCAATCATCATTGCAGACAAAATCTCCTTCCCTGGTTAAACTTCAATTTTTGCTCCGGTGTTACGGCAACTGCAGTTATTCTCCGCCGGGATGCGGGGAATTGCCTCCATCACCAGCTGCCGCAGGTGCTGGCTGTTTAAACTCATTACCTCCAACACTTCTTCATGGCTTAGGGGGGTGGCGGCAATCCCGGCAGCCATATTAGTCACCATTGCTATGAGGCTGTAGCAAAGACCCGCTTCATGGGCCAGGACTACTTCGGGGACATTGGTCATCCCCACCAGGTCGCCGCCCAGCTGCCTGATCATGCGAATTTCGGCAGGAGTTTCAAAACGCGGCCCTTCAGTGCAGGCATATAC
>JAAYGJ010000133.1 GCA_012727745.1 Clostridia bacterium
GGTACGCCTGGAAGAACAACATATGGTGGTACAGCGCTTGTTGCAGCAAAAAAACAGTCAGATTGAGGAGTATAAAAGAGAAATAACCTTGCTGGCTGCCAAACTGGCAGAAGGGCAAGAGCAACAACAGCTTCTGGCGGCAGAGCTGGCCCGCCTTGAAAAAAAGAAGACCTCACTGGAGGAAGCAATACCTCGCCAGGAAGAAGAAGTGGCTGGACAGGAAAAACGCTTGGCAAAGATGCAGGAACGGCAGCGCATCCTGGAAGCACGGTTGAGGGTATTACACCAGTCCCGCGCCGCCTATGAAGGATTTGCCGAAGGGGTTAAGTTTGTTTTAATGGCCAGCAGGCAAGGAGAGCTTGCCTGTGCGGGCGTGATGGGAGTTGTGGTAGAGAAGCTGACCGTACCGGCACAACTTACCCGGGCGATAGATGTGGCCTTGGGCGGGGCTGCCCAGCAAATATTAGTTAAAACCGCCGCTGAGGCAGAAACCGTTATCAACTATCTCAAAGCTCGCCGCGGTGGACGGGTGACTATTTTGCCCCTGGAGTGGTTGGAGCCACGCCACTGGCCCGCCTGGGCGAACTGGGTTTTAAAAGAATCCGGGGTTTTGGGAATAGCAGCAGACCTGGTTAGCTGTGAGCCGGCTGTGCGTCCGGCTGTAAGATATCTTCTAGGAAACGTGTTGGTGGTTGAAGAGATTGCTAGAGCCTTGGCACTGGGGGCCAGGCTACGGCCGCCGTTGCGGTTGGTTACTCTGGAAGGCGAGACGGTTCAGCCCCGGGGAGCTGTTAGCGGCGGGGTCAGCCGGCAGAATACCGGTTTTTTGCAACGAAGTTTGGAAATTGAACAACTGGAGAACGAGCTAGCAGGCCTTAAAGGAAATATAAAAAAAGGCCGCCAGCGTTTGGAAGCACTAAAACTTGTCCTGACAAACAGCCGCCGGCAACAGCAGCAACTGACTGAAGCGACAATTGTTTGCCGGAGCGAACTTCAGGTACTAGCACAGCAGCATAACAGGCGCAGCGAGCAACTAAACGAGCTGCGAGAAAAAATCACCCTGCTGGAGCAAGAACTGGCTCAGAATGATACAAGTTCCCGGGAACTGGAACTGGCCAAGGACCAAAGACAGGAGCTGCTGGCCGCTTTGCGGCAGCAGGAGGAGGAACTGAATAAACAGTTAGGCAGTGTGGGGAAACGGCTGGCTGCCCGCAGTCAGATTTTGACGCAACTACAACAGGAACTGGCGGTTAACCTGGCCCGCCAGGAAGCAATAAACAAGACTGAAGCCCAGCTGTATATCCGCGAACAGGATCTGGTACGGCAACAGGAAAACTGGCAGCGGCAGTTTAATGAGCTGCAAAAGCGGCAACAGGAAGGGGAGCTACTGGCGAAAAAGTTAGCGGAAACCGAGGCAAAATTGCGAGGGGACGAAGAGTGGCTGCAGGGAGCCTGCCGACAGCTTAAGTCCGGCTGTGAACGTCTGGAGACAGAAAGAATTGCCAGAGACGAGCAACAACAGGAGTTGCAGCGGCAGCAGGCTGAGTTAAAGGGTAAGCAGGAAAAGCTGGCTGCTCGCAGGCAGCAGGAAGAAATAAATATGACCCGTCAGGAGGCGTCGCTTGCAGCGCTGCAAACTGAAATAACTAATCATTTCGGTGCCGGCTGGCAAGAAGAACTGCCGCGTAAGGGCGGACACCTGGAAAAGAAGGCTGAACATTTAAGGGAAGTTTTTAAACAAAAACTTGAGCTTCTAGGTGAAGTTGACCCTGGGGCGATAATCCTGTGGGAGCGTTTGCAGGCTCGTTATGAGGACTTGCAGCGGCAAAAACAGGATCTGGAGGACGGCCGTGCCGCTCTGGAGCAAGTCATCAGCGAGATGGAAAAGCTAATGGCCCGCCAGCTAAAAACTACTTATGAGAAAGTGCAAATGGAATTTAATGCTATCTTTCAAGAACTTTTTGAGGGCGGTGAGGCCAGCCTGCAGTTGAATGGCAATGATATTCTCAACGCTGGCCTGGAGATATATGTACGTCCCCCCGGCAAAAAGAGCCAGTATCTGTCACTCTTGTCCGGAGGAGAAAAGGCCTTAACTGCTATAGCCTTTGTTTTTGCCCTCTTAAAAGTTAAACCCAGCGCCTTTTGTATTTTTGATGAAGTAGATACGGCGTTGGACGATGCCAATGTGGAACGCTTTAACCGCCTTTTACGGCAGTTTGCTAAACGTAGCCAGTTTATTGTCATTTCTCACCGGCAGGGTACGATGGCTGCTGCTGATGTTCTCTACGGCGTTACCATGGTGGAGCAGGGTGTTTCGCAAGTGGTTTCGGTCCGCCTGGAGCAACTGCCGGCTTAAGATTGTTTTGCCTTGCGTGAAGCTGTTCATATAAATAATACCTGCGTTAATTACACGAAGACCTGAAAAACAGGTCTTCTTTTATATATAACTGAATAACTGAGCATACTTGCCCGTGCTAATTCAGGTATAATTGCAGGGGTTTGTTTATATTTATCGTCATAAATGATAGGGAAAGGTTGACAGGCGGGAAGGGAGGGGTATAGACCTGGGAAGTGATTTGA
>JAAYGJ010000134.1 GCA_012727745.1 Clostridia bacterium
CGGGGTGCTCTGGCAGGGTTGAAGCAGCCTTTTACGGCTCCTTTAGTTATTGATATTGGCGGCGGCAGTACCGAAATAAGCTGGCAGGGCAGGGAAGGAATTTGTTTTAGCAGCAGCCCGGTTGGGGTGGAACATAGGCACGCACCTGACCTGGCACCGCCGGTATGATGACTGTTTCCCCGGGCTTTACAAGACCAAGCTCTTCGCGAGCCAGGCGTTCGATGTAGCTGGCATCATTTAGTTGTTCGATCTGCTCCTGTAATTGCTCCTTTTTAGCAAGCAAAGCTTGTTTCTGCGCTTCATAGGATTTAATCTGGAGCTTGGCTTGATAGATGCCATAGCCTAAATGGCCAAAAGAGAACAGCAAGTAGCCAACAATCCCAATAATTAGCAGGCCTTTCAGGCTCCTGCGTTTTTTATTATTGCGCCCTCGTTTACTCATTTTCTTCACCCTCTGGTATGGCCAGAACCTCGCCAGGTAAAACAATTACTACTTTATAACCTTTGGTACGGGCACGGTGATAAAGAGTCGCCACACTGCTGGCACTGAGCCCCAGGCGGCGAGCTATTTCATCATTACTTAACCCTGTCTCCTTAAGAGCCACAACCTGGCGTTCACGAAAACTTAGTTTTTCAACCCCACGGATCTCAATCTGCACTTTATCTCCCCAGGTTTTTCACATATTATCCACAAAATATCCACAGGTTGTGGACAAATAATGGACATTTATTGGTATTATTTCCTATTCGACCTCCAGAAGAAAAATCCTTCCGCCCGATATAAATAATTTTCTGACTAATGTTTTAGGCAGCTGGTCCGCTCCTACCCTGCCAGCACCGCCGCGCCCATTGCCAAGCTGCCCGGGACAGGTTAAGAGGCCAGCCCAGCAGGCCTACCAGCCAGCGTCCGGGTATAAAAACCAAAAGTAAAGTTCGCCTTAATAAGCGCCGGCAAAAACTCAGCACCGAGCTAATCGGAAACCCCCTGCATATAAAATCTTTCTAACGTGGCGGCTCAAAGCAAACAAGTAAAAGCCGGCCCCGCTGCCAAGGGCCAGAAAGACATAGCCCCGCACCTCACCCCAATTTATCAGCATAAGGAAAGCAAAAATTAAAAAGGTAGTCAGGACCCAAAACAAAGTATCACCGGCATAAGTAGCCAGGGCCCCGGGGCGCCAGTAATAACGAGCCACCCGGTAACAATCGAAAACAAATGCCAGAGCTATCCCTGCAACAGCCAGGCTCAAGAATATTTGCCACTGCTCCGCTACAGGGGTCATTTTAGCAAGCGTTGCCATATTTTTTTTGAGCGCACGCCCTTCCCCTCGCTGTAGCTAAGATTGTTTACCCTGCCGGCAATTTCTAAATCACCTGTTTCCAGGCTTAAGACCGTAATGTTAAATTTGTTTCCTTTAAGATTTAAAACGCCCATTGTCGTTTCCAGTACTAGTTCTGACTCGTCATAATTTAAAACCTGGAGGACACCGCTGATAACTACCTTCTCCCGGTTTACTATCGTTAACTGGTGCTGCCTTTCGCCCATAAAAAACACCCCCTCTACCCTATTTTTATGTGCGAGGAGGTAAAAAAATAATATAAAAGCCGGTCAAACTACCAGACTTTGACCAGCTCAATATCTTTAAAAAAATAGTTGATAATTTCCTCTGGGGTCTTGCCCTGCTCAGCAAGGGCTCTAGCCCCCCACTGGCTCATGCCCACACCATGGCCATAACCTTCCCCTGCAAAAACTACCCGCTCCCCCTTCAAAGTTACGTCACTAATCAAAGTTGAGCGCAGCCGTTCACTTCCCAGGGCTAATCTTAAAGCCGGGGCGTTAACGGTCTGCCCGTTAACCTTGAAACGGGTCACACGCCCCGAGGGGCCCCGTTCAGCGATGCTAATTGTTTTGATTGAACCTGGATTCTGGCCGCTGACTTTTTTAACCGCTGCCGCCAATTCACTGCTGCTGAAGTCAGCTGTCCAACTTTTATTTTCCGCAGTGGTAATGGCCTGACCAGGGTCAGGCACGCTGTGAATATATGGCGCCTCTTCCCGCTCGTAGCTCAGTCCTTCCACAGCCGACGCTGCCGTTCGGGAGCCGCCGTAAGCGTGAAACCAGCCATTTATATAATTGCCCTGATACATTACTACCTGACCGCGGGTACTCTCCACCGCCTGGCGAACATTATCATTGACTTTATCTGCATCATAGGCTTGAAACTCTTCGATATCAGTGGAAGCGTCGGTGCCGCGGGCTTCAACCCCGCCGTCCATTATTTTCTTCATCGTATAGGTACGGGCCAGAATGGCCTGGGCTGCCAGGGCGTTTTGGTGCCAGTCCGGCGTCATTTCTGCGGCCACTACGCCCAGTAGGTATTCTTCAAGGTTAATCCGTTTGATTTCTCCTGTTTCGTGGAGATAAAGGGAAATATTCGGTTCTTCGCCTGCCGGCCGCCTGGCCGGTGCCCGGCAAGCGCCCGCTAGCTGACTAAAAAACAACAATAGCAGCACAACAGCCAGCAGTTTCCACCTGTAAACCATATTTTCTCCTGCCTTTGTGTTTTTAATTAGTATAAGAGAAAAACGCCCTGACTATGCATCAGGGCTGTGGTGAAACTTGCTGTGGCCGCCGTCCCGGTAAAGCCAGGCAGTCGCCTGGACAATTTTATGCTATCAGCGGGTTCCCTCCTGCTCTGCGTTTTTACCTTCAGCCAGCACCCTGTATGTATCCCGGGCCTGAGCAGCCGGAATACTGGCGGGTACGCTCAATACCTCTATCGTTTGCCAGCGGTTGCCAAGCTTTAAAGTTATAATATCGCCAGGTTTTACTTCAGTACCAGCCTTGGCCGGGCGCCGGTTTACCTCCACCCCGCCGGCATCACATACTTCTTTAGCCAGGGCCCGCCTTTTAATCAACCGGGAAACTTTTAGGTACTTATCCAGGCGCATACAAATCTCCTCCAGTTCCGGATAATGGGGATATGAGAAATGCCAGTGATTGCATAGCCACCCCCATATCCTGCCTAACATCAAACACTCTGCCCTCACTCAGTGCAAAGCTCCGCCGGGCAATTCCTAAAGAAAAAATCAGGCTGCAGCCTGATTTTTTCCTCCTTCTGCCATAGCTTATGGGGCCACCGCTTCTTTTAATGCTTTGCCAGCCTTAAAGACCGGCACCCGTGTAGCTGCAATTTCGATCTGCTCACCTGTACGGGGGTTGCGTCCAATCCTGGCTGCCCTTTCCTTAACCTCAAAAGTGCCAAAGCCAACCAATTGTACCTTATCGCCTTCAGCCAGAGCTTCCTCGATAGTTTCAAATACTGCTGTTACAACTCTTTCGGCTTCTTTTTTGGTTAAATCCGTTTTTTCGGCAACGCTTGCAAC
>JAAYGJ010000007.1 GCA_012727745.1 Clostridia bacterium
CCGGGGGGGTTGTAGCTGTCCACGTAGGCATAAAACAATAGCTTATGAGCATTCTTGTAGGCAAAACATATTATAGCAGGCTTGCTGCTGTAATCCGTAAAACAAGGTGTTCTCCAGCATACGATCGCTTATGTGCTTTAACTCGCAATAAATGAGCTGACATTATAATATTAAAGATAAATATAAGCGCTACTTAGTTAAGATTTTACATGGATAAGGATGTAGCACCTGCCACTCCTGATACTTATTATAAAAGTGTAAAAAATAAGGAGGTGGCAGGTTTTATGGTAAAGATAGGCATTGATCCGGGCCATGGGGGTAATGACCCCGGGGCCATTGCAGCTAACGGTCTACAGGAAAAGGAAGTAAACCTTGCTGTAGCTTTAAGGCTAGAAAAATTACTTCGCAACTCAGGCTATTCTGTATTTATGTCCCGAAACGATGATAGGGCAATCTCATTGGTAGAACGGGCCGCCTACTTTAATCGGGAACAGGTTGACCTTGTTATAAGTCTCCATGTAAATAGTGCTGACACTGCTACAGCTGAGTATATTTGTACTTTTTTACTGGCCCCGGGCGGTGAGGCTGAATTAATTGCCCGCTCAATCCAATCTCAGCTGGTAGAGATTACTGGCTGGCCTGATGGGGGAGTTCGTACTGCCAATTTTTATATTTTACGCGCAACAAAAGCGCCGGCAGTATTAGTAGAAATGGGTTTTATCAGCAATGAGGATACGGCAAGCTTGCTGGCCACGGAATCTATACAATATTCGCTGGCCTGGGCTATATACCGGGGGCTGGGAAACTATCTGGATTTCACCCCCATTGACTACCAGGGGCACTGGGCGCAAAACGCTATCCAACAGGCACTTGATTCAGGGTTTATGTCAGGTTATCCCGACGGCACCTTTCGCCCCGATCAGGCTGCTACCAGGGCCGAACTGGCTGCTGTCCTGATAAAACTTTGGTCCCAGCTTAAGGTTAATGCATAACAGCACCTGTATAAAAAGCACCTGCAGGTGCTTTTTTTTGTCACCAAAAAATGGCGGACAACATAGGTTATAACAACAGATTCTACCAATCTGAAAGGAGAATGACTCGTGAATGAGGTTGATAAAAAACTTGCCGCTGACTTGCAGGGGGGGAAGGAGCACCAGCCGCCCCCTTGTCCCCACGGCAGGCATTATACGGTTCAAAGCGGCGATACTATGTATCTTATTGCTCAACGCTTTGGCATTTGTCTGGAAGAGCTAATTGCAGCTAATCCACAGGTTAAAGACCCTAATCTTATTTATCCCGGTCAGGTACTGTGTATCCCCAGGGCTAAGCCTGTACCGGATAAAGGGCCCTGTCCCTTGGGCTTCAGCTATACAGTAAAACCTGGCGATACTTTGCACAGCATTGCCAGCATGTTTGGTGTTTCCGTGGAACAACTTCTAGCCGCCAATCCCCAGATTAAAGATCCCCACTGTATTTCTCCGGGCCAACAGATATGCATTCCGGTAAAGGTACCCAAAAAGCACCACTGTCATTGCTTTTGCCTCCATCCCACCCACCATTGTACCGCTGGCATGGGTATGGGCATGTACAACGCAGACAATCGAGAATTAATGGTATTTACCAGAGGTCTCCCTGCTCCAGAGCATTTTGGTATGGATAGAATGGTAATGATGGCCGGTTGCGATAACTGGGATGAATTTGAAACAGCGGAGATGAGGCCTGTAACGCCCGAAATAATGACCTGCCATCACCGTATGCACTTTAGCAGCAATGATCCGGTCATTTTAATTGCCCCGGTCCGCCGTTTTCCCCTGGCATTCGGACCTGTTTTATTAGTAGCGGTTGTTCGTTTTTAATTTATATCCCTATATAAAGTTGCCATCCTGTTTTTGTAAGAATGCTTTGCATAATGCAGCTAAAGGTTCAATATCAACCACAAGGGGCCAGTCCGGCTCCAGGCCGCACAATTTAGTAAAGGCTAAGCAGGCAGCAGGGTAGGGTGGAAATCCTTCCACAGCTTTCACCCTGGTTGGAAAAAAGAAAAAGCTGCTTTGCGGTCGTGACCAGAATTGGCCACCGTCCTGGGAAAAGCAGAAATGCAAAAGGTCGCTGGAAGTCCAGAGAAATATTATTACCCTCTCTCTGGCAAGTAAAGCCGGCCGGGCATCAGGCAAGCCTGTACTTATCCCTGGGATAAGTGAGCGGCAGGCACCTTTGCTGAGATTAATAGCCTTTAAAAATAAGCGGGCTTCCCGGTCTTGCTTGTACCAGTACAGCAGGTACAGTAGTTCATTGCACCAGTAGATATATGTATCCTGCAAGGGAAAATGTCCATTTATAAACCGGGAAGCATGCCAGCCGTTAGCAGGTGAATATACTGTCCAGAACAATTGTTGCCCTTTTTCGTTAAGGCTGTAACCGCTGAGTAGCATGCGGTCCTGGGTAAGGGGTTGTAGAAGTAGGGGGTTAATGGCTAGGCGAAAAGGCAATGACAGTTGCTGCCAGTGAGAACCTGTTAGGTACATGTGGATAGTTTGCTTGCCGGCAGGGTCCTGCAGTAAAATGTGGGGCTGACCGCTACTGTTC
>JAAYGJ010000135.1 GCA_012727745.1 Clostridia bacterium
CAAAGCCAGGCGCTCCTGGGCCTGGAAAAAATGAATATCTTTCATGTGTCGGTTAGGAAGATTACTAACCGGGTCGTGGAAAAGGAGGCGGGTGACTTCTTTTCCGGAGATTAAACTTTCAATCAGTTCGGCAGTGTCCTCCTTTTTGACATGACAGTAAAAGATACCCTCCGGGCAAACAACAGCAATTGGACCTAGTTTACAAAAACCGAAGCAGCCGGTCTGGATGACCTGTACTTTTTCCTGCAAGCCCCGGGCTTTTATCTGCCTTTTTAATTCTCCTTGCAGGCTATAGCTCCCTGAAGAGTTACATCCAGTACCACTACATACTAGAATTTGCTGCTGGCCTTCGGCAAGTTCAGCCATGCCCAGCCGTGCTTTAATTATAGGTTGTATTTGTTTTTTAATATTAAGCAAGTCGTCGAGATTCTTTATCAATAGCACCCAACTCCTTTGCCCGATAACGAGCTAATATGTTAATTACATCTTCGGGTTTGACCTGGCCGTAAACATCGTCATTAACGGATACTACCGGGGCCAGGCCGCAGGCGCCTACACAGCGGCTAGAACAGAGAGTAAAGAGCCCGTCCGGGGTAGTATCGGTGTCGTGCAGGTCTAGTTCGTCTTTAAACGCCTGCAGCACTTCTAAGGCACCTTTAACATAACAGGCTGTGCCCTGGCAAACGCTGATGTTGTATTTTCCTTTCGGTTCGGAAACAAAAAGGGAGTAGAATGATACCACGCCGTTAATATCAGCCAGGGGGATGTCTAATTTGTCAGCCAGGTAAGCCTGGATTTCCGGCGACAGGTAACCGAAGATTCCCTGCGCCTGGTACAGGATACGGATTAACTGATCCGGTTGACGTTTGTAGAGCTTAATGATTTTGTTAAGACGACTATATTTGTCTTTTTGTGACACAAATAGCACCCCCAGCAAAATACAAATGTAATATATTTCATAAATATAAAACAAATTTCTTTAAGGTTGTTCAATAATGCACAAACCTATTTAGTATTATAGTACAAAGCATTGGAGAAAGTAAGGGCAATTATTGTAAGATGTAAACAAAAGGAGCCGCTGCGTCAGTTTGCTTGGCAACGGCTCCTTGGGACAAATGACAGGGTTGGCACAAGAAGAGGTAAGTAATCTTAAATTTGGCTGGTGTGGAAGGCCGGCGTAGTGATGTAAATTCCACTGGTCAGGTGCTAGAATTAAAAGGTAGAAAAATTTATTTTATACGCCAACCGGCAGCAAAGCCTTCATGCACTGCATCTCCTACTTTGCGCGGCCTGATACAGTCACCCGCCTCCATTAGGAGGGGGAAGTGCTCCGCTAGCTCGGGGGCGAGCTGCCTTTGTGAAGTTGACCCCATAGCCAGGACGAGATAATCAGCTTGTAGTTGTTCTTCCTGACCGTGAGGGTTGCGGCAGAGTATGCGGCCGGAACTGAATTCCTGGAAACTTAAGCCGGTTCGCAGTTGCACGCCAGCTTTGTTTAGCTCCTCCAGAAGGGTAATGCGGGAGATCATATTCATATCCTGGGCTACCTGCTCCAGCTCTTCTACCACAACAACCTCATAACCCTGATGCGAGAGGTGCAGGGCGGTTTCACAGCCAACCAGCCCTCCGCCGATAATCGCTACTTTGCCGCTTCCAGGCAGGCCGCAGGTCAAGACCCGGTTGGCGGTGAACACGTTTTCGCCGGTCAATCCGGGAAGAGCAGGGATATACGGTGTTGCTCCGGTGGCAAGAATTACAACTTCCGGTCTGGTATATTTAACTACTGCCACGTTTGCTTCTACATTCAGCCTTACATCTACGCCCAGCACTTCCATCTGGTGGCGTAAGTATTCCAGGAAGTTATGGAGACCCTGCTTAAAAGCAGGTCGGGTTGCCGGTACTAATTGCCCTCCCAGGACCTTTTCTTTTTCCAGGAGGATTACTTTATGCCCCCGTGCTGCTGCAACCCGGGCTGCTTCCATACCTGCGGGACCACCGCCGATAACAGTTACCCGGCGGGGCTTGTCAGCTTTTTTCAGATGGAAATAATGTTCGCGACCGCAGGTAGCGTTGACAACGCAGGATACAGTTTTATATTGAAATAAGCGGCCGATACAAAACTCGTTACAGAGGATACAGGAGCGAATTTCTTCCAGTTTGCCTGCTTTTGCTTTGTTGGCCCAGTCGGGAGCAGCCAGCAGGGGGCGGCCCAGAGCGATAAAGTCTGCCCGGCCAGATTTTATAATTTCTTCGGCCAGATCGGGCTTTAGGATGCTGCCCACGGCGATAACAGGCACATTGACCTGCTCTTTGACTGCCGCAGCCAGGTCTACCATAGGCCCCAGGCCGAAATAGGTTGGGGGAAATATCCAGGGCATGGTTTCATAAGCGCCGGCGTCTACGTGAATGGCGTCATAACCGGCTTCTGCCAGCATTTTGGTCAGAGTGATACCTTCGGCCAGGGTACGCCCGGCGCCTTTGTGATCAACACTGATACGGAAAGTTATAGCGATATTTTTGCCGACTCGCTCGCGAATTTTGCTTAATAATTCCCTGGCGATGCGGAAACGCCTTTCATCATCGCCCCCGTAGGCGTCTGAACGTTTGTTCCAGTTGGGGGTAAGGAATTGATCGAGCAAATAACCGGCGTGCCCGTGCAGCTCGATTAAATCGAAGCCGGCATTGGCAGCACGTTCTGCTGCTTCCACCATGGCAGTTATCAGGCCCTGCACTTCTTCCGTAGTTAGGCCCCGGCAGGTCACTTCCGGGTTGGCAAAGGCAGGGATTTCGGAAGCAGATACGGGGGGATTTTGGGGGTCAGCAATATCGGCTTGCCTGCCCTGTCCCAGGGAAAGTTGAAGGCCCGGCACTGCCCCCGAGTAACGTATAATCTGGGCCAGGTCATTCAAACGCGCCATTTTGTCCGGCGCGTCGACCACAGCCACTTTAATCTGAAAGGGCGAAGGGTCAATAGTCATTTCCACCATGGCGGCTTCAACCAGGATTAACCCCACGCCGCCACGAGCTCTGCTGGCGTAGTATTCAATTTGCTGCCAGGAATAGCGGCTGTCGCTGTCAACCAGACCTGTACCCATTGGCGCCATTACTACCCGGTTCGGGATTTCTATTGGCCCGATTTTACCGCGCGAAAAAAGATGGCGATACCTTTGCATAGACATATTTGCCTCCTGTTCGTAAGATGGGTTAGGATAAGATATAACCAGCTCGATAATGATATTTTTTCCAGCAGTGACAATAAAATGTGTGGTAAAAAATCCTAAGAGCATAATTAAATGGAGAAATAAGGGGTGGGGAAGTGAAACTTCGGTATAAGATTTGGCTGGAAAACGACGGCAAAGTATTTGGCGATGGCCCTTACGACCTGCTCAGCCGGGTTGACAAACTCGGCTCTTTGCGCGCTGCTGCCAGGGAGATAAACATGTCTTACAGCCAGGCCTGGGAACTGGTGAATGGTCTGGAACAAAGATTGGGGTTTAAACTACTAAGGCGCGAAGTAGGGGGCAGCAGAGGGGGAGGCTC
>JAAYGJ010000136.1 GCA_012727745.1 Clostridia bacterium
AAATTTTGCCGTTGAAAAAGTAACAGTAGAATACGATGCAAACCAGATTGACCCGAATAAAATTGCTGCGGTAATCGAGGATTTGGGTTATCAGCTCGCCACTCAACGGCTGGACCTTAAAATCAGCGGCATGAGCTGCGCTGCCTGCGCCGCCAGGGTAGAAAAAAAACTCCGCAGCCTGGCGGGCGTCCGGCAGGCAAACGTTAATCTTGCCCTCGAACGAGCCACACTGGAAATTAACCAGGCTCAAATCACGCTGCCTGAGCTGCAAGAAGCTATTGCCGGGCTCGGCTACCAGGCCGCACCTGTAACAAAAAATTCTGGCCGGGAAGGGGAAGCGCTGGACCAAAAAGTGCAAATCCGCCGCCAGGCCCGCCTGGTCATTTTCGCGGCAATACTTTCAATGCCTCTGCTGGCCATGATGTTCGGCGAAATATTAAACATTCCCCTGCCGCCACTTCTTCACAGTAAAATTTTTCAATTTTTGCTGGCTACGCCTATCCAGTTTGGGGCTGGCTGGCAGTTTTACCGGGGCAGCTACCAAAACTTACGTCGCGGTTCTGCTAACATGGACGTCTTAGTTGCCCTGGGCACCTCTGCTGCTTATTTTTACAGCGTAGCTACTACTTTTTTTATCTCGGGACATGTTTATTATGAAACTTCGGCCATTATTATCACCCTCATTCTCCTGGGCAGGCTTTTAGAAGCCTTGGCCAAAGGCCGGACCTCAGAAGCTATCAAAAAGCTGATGGGGCTGCAGGCTAAAACAGCCAGGGTAATCCGGGGAGGACAAGAAATGGATATTGCGGTAGAAGAAGTACAGGTAGGAGATACGGTCCTGGTCCGCCCCGGGGAAAAAATACCGGTAGACGGGATAATCATCGAAGGTTATTCGTCAATAGATGAATCAATGCTCACCGGGGAAAGCATCCCCGTAGATAAACAGGTGGGGGACGAAGTCATCGGCGCCACCATCAACAAACAAGGCGCTTTTAAATTCAAAGCTACCAGGGTAGGTGCTGAGACCGCTCTGGCTCAGATTGTCAAAGTCGTGGAAGAAGCCCAGGGTTCCAAAGCTCCAATCCAGCGCCTGGCCGATGTCATTTCCGGTTATTTTGTGCCGGCAGTTGTAGGCATCGCCCTATTAACTTTCGTCGGCTGGTACTTCTGGATAGAACCTGGTAACCTGGCCCGGGCCATACTCAACTTTACTGCTGTACTGGTAATTGCCTGTCCCTGCGCCCTGGGGCTGGCTACCCCGACCTCTATCATGGTAGGCACCGGCAGGGGCGCCGAGAACGGCATCCTCATCAAGGGCGGCGAGCACCTGGAAAGAGCATATCGCCTGCAGACCATCATCCTGGATAAGACCGGGACCATCACCAAAGGGCAGCCGGAGGTAACAGATATTATCCCCTTAAACAACATTGGGGCAGAGGAACTGCTGCGCTTGGCGGCCTCGGTGGAACGCAACTCGGAACACCCCCTGGGCCAGGCCATCGTCAACAAAGCCCAGGAACAAGGGCTAGAACTGGCAGAACCCCAAGAGTTTGCAGCTATCCCCGGCCAGGGAGTAAGGGGCACGGTTTCCTATCAGCAGCTGCTGATAGGAAACCGCAAACTGATGGCTGCCAATAATATCCCGCCGGAGCAATTCGGTAAACAGGTTGAAATGCTGGAAAACGAAGGCAAGACCGCTATGCTGGTAGCTGCCGAAGGTATCCCGAAAGGAATTATCGCAGTTGCCGACACAGTAAAAGAACACTCTGCGGAGGCCGTTGCCGCCCTGCAGCGGCTGGGTATCGAGCTTTTAATGATTACTGGCGACAACCGGCGTACAGCTGAGGCCATCGCTCGCCAGGTGGGTATCAATAGGCAAAATGTACTGGCGGAGGTACTGCCGGAAGATAAAGCCCGGGAGGTCCAGCGCTTGCGTCAACAGGGCAAGGTGGTAGGTATGGTGGGCGACGGCATCAACGACGCACCCGCCCTGGCTGCTGCCGACCTGGGCATAGCCCTTGGCACCGGCACCGATATTGCTATGGAAACAGCGGATATTACCCTCATGGGGGGAGACCTGCGGGCCATTGCCGCGGCCATCGCCTTGAGCCGCGCCACCATGCGCAATATTAAACAAAACCTCTTCTGGGCTTTATTTTATAACAGCCTGGGGATCCCGATAGCCGCCCTTGGCTTTCTGTCCCCGGTGCTGGCAGGGGCGGCTATGGCCTTCAGTTCCGTTTCGGTAGTAACTAATGCCCTGCGTTTGAAACGTTTTGACCCTTACCGGGAATTCACCGCTGCATAACAGAAGGCAGCCGGGGCTATCATCCTAACCCCGGCAAAACAGCGTTCATACTGCCGCTGCGAAAACCTTCTAAATCAAGGGTAATATAGATAAAACCCAGCCCGTGTAGGTAATCTATTAGTCGCCGTCGGTTCCCGGCTTCAGTCAACAGCGCAAATGCATCCGGGTCTACCTCCAGGCGGGCAATAGTGTCGTGATGGCGGACCCGAACTGTTTTTAATCCCATTTGCTTAAGATAAGCCTCCGCAGCAGCTACCTGTTCAATTTTTTCCCGGGTTATGGCCTGCCCATAGGGTATCCGTGAGGCCAGGCAGGCCAGGGCAGGTTTATCCCAGTTCGGCAGTCCCAGATGGCGGGCCAGCTGGCGAACTTCGCTTTTGTTTATGCCTGCTTCCTGCAACGGGCTCCTGACGCCACATTCCCTGGCTGCCAGGCTGCCGGGGCGATAATCGTTGCTGTCATCGGCATTGCTGCCGTCGATTACCACCTCAAGCTTATGTTCTTTTGCTAGCTCCTGCAAGGTATGGAAAAGTGCCTTTTTACAAAAATAGCAACGTCTGGCAGAATTGGCAATAAAATCGGGGTCGGCCATTTCTGCGGTTGTAATCACTACATGTTCAACGCCGAGTTCTTCCGCCAACTTTTGCGCCGCTTCTTTTTCAGCCGCCAGGCGAATGGGGGAAGAAGCCGTTACTGCCAGAACCCGGTCTGCCGCTGTACTGGCCACTTTAAGCAACAGGCTACTGTCGACGCCGCCTGAATAGGCCACCAGCACGCCGTTAAAACCTGCCAGTATATCCTGCAGGATTTTTAATTTATTCGCCAGCTCAGTCCCTAACATCCTCTCATTCAACCCTTTCGTAATAAGATGTGGGGGCGTTTTTTTTGAGGTGGGAAGGGGACAGCCACACCTCAGCTCCCATTTGCTGTCGGACTGGACCCGTTTAAATCATACGGTGTTTCCTGGTACACGTAATAATTAAGCCAGTTGGAAAACAAAAGGTTAGCATGGCTCCTCCAGTTAACCCGGGGATCGCAATTTGGATCGTCGTTAGGAAAATAATTGCGGGGGAGTGCTATTTTCAGGCCCTTGCCCACATCCCGCAGGTATTCTTTTTTTAAGGTTAATTGATCATATTCGGGATGCCCGGTAATAAATACCTGTTTGCCATCTGCCGAGACCAGCAGGTACACTCCGGCGTCCTGCGACTCTGCCAGAACAACAAGTTCCGGTACTTTGTCAATGTCCTCGCGGCGGACTTCCGTATGCCGTGAATGGGGAGCATAGAACACATCATCAAAGCCGCGCAGGAGGTCCACATTGTTGTGCTCAATAGTATGGGCAAAAACGCCGAACATTTTTTCACTTAGAGGATATTTAGGTATTTGGTAATGATGATACAGGGCCGCCTGTGCCGCCCAGCAAATATACATCGTTGAAGTTACATGTTTCAACGACCAGTCCATAATCTCCTGCAATTCTGCCCAGTAATCTACTTCATCGAAATCGATTTTTTCCACAGGCGCTCCGGTAATAATCAGGCCATCAAACTTACGCCTTTTTACCTCTGGAAATGTTTTATAAAAAACCCTTAGATGTTCTTCGGGGGTATTCTTGGACTCGTGGCTATAAGTGCGTAAAAGCTCAATTTCCACCTGGAGCGGCGTATTGCTCAGCAAACGCAAAATTTGGGTCTCAGTTGTTATTTTAGTAGGCATCAAATTCAAGATAGCAATCCTTAAAGGGCGAATATCCTGGCTTTGCGCCCGTTTTTCCGTCATAACAAAGATGTTTTCACTTCTTAGTATATCTACTGCCGGCAAGTCGTCTGGTATATTGATAGGCATCTATACTTCCTCCTTTGATGATGCAGCAATAAAAACTTAACAATAGTGAAAGCCCCTTGCGATAAGGGGCCTAATAATATTGAAATATTGAACCCCTTATCTTTCAGGGGCCGCCGTATAAGCAACACCCCTTTCCAGATAAAAGGGGTGTTCTAAACCCTCTTATCTGTCAGGTAGCAGGCGCCCTGTAGGACTTAGCACCATGCCGGGAAGACAATACTCCAGGCTGGTTGCCGGGTTTCATTGGGCCTAATCCCTCCACCGCTCTTGATAAGAGTACAGTCTATGAAGTTTTATCATCATGGCGATAAAATATTAGCTCTAGTATATATAGGTCTATTAATCATGTCAAGTCTAAAGTTTGCCATTCTAACTTCTGGCAGAATAGTTGACAACTGGGCCTCCTTTGCTGCTTCGCTTTGGTCAGAAAAATTCAACTAGCTGCTTTAGCCCATTTATCTGCTTGGACAAGCCTTTATAAATAATAGCAGTAAAACAAAAAGGCGTAGGGTCTTTTACAAAGCCTTAAGCCTTGCTGTTATGGTTTGGCGGGAGTACTCCACCTGCTATGGAAATGCTCTCTGGAACACTTAAGAAAAGCTAGAAATGCTATACTTCCTCTGTTACTAACATTTCTTCACCTAGCATGTCAATTATTTTTACTGCCACTATGGTCGGCGAATGCTCAGGTGCCGGCAAAATATACCTTCCCTTCACCAAATCTTCTTTTCTCTCAGGAATGTCAGAAAGTGCTATCTTGAAATCTTCCCCATTATAGGCTGGATCTATCATTACGCAATCCACCATTGATCGCCAGTCCTCAATCTGTGGTCTTAAGATACCAGCCTGTCGGGTCAAACGCTCAACAATAGTTGGAGAAACAAAGTCCTCAATCTCAACATATAGTTCATCATTGTTGCGTGCAATTTTTACCTTTGCAGAAGCGGGCTTATGCTCAATGAACTTTCCATACTTAGGATCGGTGCGTAGCTCAATAATATCAATACGGTTAGCCGCATTCGCGCCCCTGCGCATTCGATTCCACTCCTCAACCCAAGCATCGGCCGCAAGTTCTTTGCCAAGACATACAACGGTAATATTCCGGTCTTCATCAGGCCGTGCATCGAGTTCTCGTCTGATTTCTTCCAGGTCAAGGGGTGAAAGGGGATGATTAAAAGGAATAATCTTTACCAAATTGCGGCCCATGACTCCATCAAAGAATGAATCAGTGCGAACTTGCTGAACACCCATATGCTCACATACCAAATCAATAGCCTCATTATGCTGTATTTGCAAGTCGTAGTCATTAACCTTCCATACAGTAAAGGAAAGCTGAGCAGGTTGTGGAGCATCATTTTCACTACTACCGTTAATTCCCGAAGCATCACCTGCAATTTGTTCTTTAATAACGGTTTGCAATCGTTTGGAAGTAGTTTGAATGGCCCCTTTGTTTATGTCACAACCTATCCATCGACGGCCTAATTTTTGAGCAACAGCAGCGGTAGTGCCAGAGCCAATAAAGCAATCAAGCACGATGTCGCCGGGATTAGATGAGGCACTGATAATACGGGCAACCAGATTTTCATTTTTTTGGGTAGGGAAATCGATTTTTTCTCCACTAAAACTCATAATCTGAATTGAGTCCAAGCGATCAGCTTCAGAGCAGTTCCAAGTATCTTCAAGTGGAATACCCCTGCCTGCCGGCTTACTGCCATCTCTCCGTGTGTATCCTTCAGGATATGGGATATATATTTTATTGAATGTGAATCTTGCAGGATCTTTTGTATAGAAAAAAATAGTGTCATGGTTTCTGATCCAGTTCAAAGCTGCTGTCTTGTAGCCTGAAACCCAACCTATTCGCCAGATAATCTCTCGTTGGAAAGAAGCCGGTCCAAATACTTCATCTAACACTAATTTAATTTGGTGGCCACGGTGGCTATCCATATGAACATAAATACTGCCATCTTCAGCTAGTAACTCTTTTAACAGTAATAATCTCTCATACATAAACTGTAAATAGTTGTCATTCGCCCAAATATCTTCATACTGGATTTGTTCACCAAGGCTGTAATCCTCACCATCAATCTGAGCAGTACCTGTAGCACCACGCAGCCGAACGCGGCGGACATAATCTGCACCGGAGTCAAAGGGCGGATCAATATAAATCAGCTTAACTTTACCTCGGAAACCGTTGGCCAGCATGTGGGCTAGCACTTCTTTATTATCACCGTGAAACAAAAGGCCTCCTTGCGGATATCGCTCAGGCCAATCTTCCCATGTCTCGTTTTCTGCTTGCTCACCCCCACTCTCAACTGGGTCAAAAGTCTCCACATGCTGTGCCGGAAATACTGTTACATGGCTCAGTGGCCGCTTGCCAACCCAGGTGAGCATGGGCCTGCCTTTTGCTGGCGTAATGTGAACTTGCTCTCTAGCGGTCATCATTATCCCCTCCTCGTAAAGCTGCGGACATTGCTCATGCGATCATAAGGGACTGTATCACCTTCAATAAATATCATCTCGTAAATCAAGCTATCAGGATTAAGGTCTTCCCATTTCCTTATAGCCATAGCTTTGCGTCCTTTCTTGCCATCATCGGGATGCTCACGATCACGCATGCGTTTAATTTCCACAATTAAGATCTTCCCGTCTTTGCGTCGAATGACGAAGTCTGGAGTATAGCGCCGCCACTTGCCTTTCTCATCTTTATATTCCACGTAAAAATCCGTCTTAGCAGGATCTGTGAGCGCGCCGGTATAATAGATATCCTCCAATTCCTCAGAATTCTGGTTAATTTCACGGAGCATTTGTTCAAAGAAGCTCTTTTCAGGCTTTGAGTCAAAGTTGTAAGGCGTGTAGTGAAAACCATATCCCCCCTGATTGTCCTGCAGTGTATCGTAGGGTAACAACAGGTGTTCACGGTCCTTGGAGTAAATAATCTCGGCGGTGTAAACTTCCGCACCGAAAGCATCTTCTTCCCGCTCAAATCCTTCGGGATTAACTAAAGCCAAAGCCCGCTCTACCCTTTCCTCTCGTATTTCATAATTACACCTTTGTTCCTCAATTTGTTTTGCTAGCTCAAATAAGTGGCTCCGGGGAATTTCTTCCCGGCCATAAAGGCGGCGTATTTCGCCATAGACTTCCCAAAAATCAAGCCTATATATCGCAGCAAGATCCAGCGCCGCACTGTAGTGGTCTAAAGTTTCAGGGATAGTGTCAATGCTTACGGCGTCTCCAGCCGCCTGCATAATGCTCCCAGTTGCTTGTTGAACCGCAAGGTCATAATCTCGCCGAATAAGTTTTGCTCTAGAACTGCCTCTAGGTCGCTGTAACTTTAAGGGCTCTTTTCCTACTTCGCTGGGCACTACTGTTCGTCGCATTTGGGTGACGACTATAGGAGGAATATTAGTCTTCCGTAAAACTATTCGTGTACGCCGGGTTTCTGTGACTTCCCGGTTAAGATCAGCAATGGTCTCGCCATAGGTCTCCTGGAGTTGGCGGTCAAGAATGCCAAAGTTATCTTGGGAGAGGTATACCTTTGCTTTCTTGGTGTTACCGGGAATCTGGCGCAGACATCGGCTTGCAGCCTGGAGAACAAAATTATTCGATGTCTTTAGCTTGCGAACAAGGGCACAGGCGAATAAGCTGGGACAGTTCCAGCCTTCGGTACCCTTGTTTACTAAAAGTATCACACGCCGGCGTGACGCTGGATCATTGAGGCGATTAAATTCTTCTATCTCCTCCTTAGTCGATTCTGACGTGTTCACCAAACATGCCGCAGGGCTTTCCCCCAGCTCTGCCAAAGCCTGGTCAATAACAGGCCGCAGTTCCTTTAGGTCATCAGTTCGGGGAAAATACATAGCCAGCTTGGCTGGAGCACCATTTGGTAGGCTGTGATTACCGTATTCAGCAAAGAAATCGCGAATTACATGGGCGACGTATTGCTCTACATTACCTTCAAAGTCATAGGCTTGAATGTTACCCGCCAGCTCCTTGAGGTAGCCGTCTTTAATCCCCTCAGATAACCCATACCAAATTACTACATCCTTAAGCGGCTGGCGCCTATAGTAAGGCGTACCTGTTGTATTGACAACACATACAACCTCGGTTTCTTCTGCCAAATAATTCACGGTTTGGCGAACCCTTTTTAATTGTCTATCTAAAGATTGACCATAAAGATGATGGGCTTCATCAGAAAATATCACCAATCGCGGTAGACTCGCAATAGTTTGCAAGCGACGGTTGGCTATTTCACGTTTTGCCTTAGTAACATCCTGCCCGGAAAAAAGGGGGCCTAAATCCCCTTTGCGAATAGTCTCGGCAGTAATACGTATTTTCTCTATATTGGTGACAATTATATTAAAACTGGATCCCTGTATGACTGGAATATCCGTTTCGCCGTCGCGAGTGAAGGTTAGTTTAACGGAAGCCGCAAAGGGTTTATAAAGGCGCGGGGGTAGAATGCTATTATACGGAACCCTGTTCAGTTCCCGTAGAGCTTCTATTATGGTTTTTCCCGGTGCAAATACTAATGCATTCAATGCAAAGTCAGAATCCTGATATTCTATAGCCATAGCAAATTCTGTAGCTATTATTGCACCAATAAGGACTGTTTTGCCTGCGCCCATGGCCAGCGCGAAAATATAGCTGGGGTAGTCCAAATTGAGGCTCTCCCGTAATGCTTCCAGATGAAAGTCGCGAACGAAATCATTGTCATTTTTAAGCCGCTGCCAAAGACCATCTAAGCCTTCATTGAGTACATAATTGCATATCTCATCTTTGGCTAACCCTAAGACCTCAAGCAAATCGGCGGGCTTGGGATAAAGCTCCTTATACAAATCAAAGATATGGGGCGTTTTCTTAACCGCACGCAAATACCAGTAAACCTCCAGCGCTCTTAACTGCGGCTTGCGCAGATAGCGAAGGTCTCCTGTTTCAGCATCTGTTTGCCATTCTAATATCTCACCGACAGCGGGAAACTCCTCACATGGGTATCCAGCCTCGCGCCATTGCTGTGCTTGACTTGCTAGGACTTGATATAAATGGTCCATAAGCACTCTTCTCCCCTTTAGCTCTGAATAAATTTCTATAAAAAGGGCGAAATACCCTCTTGTTCCACTGATATCTTATCCGGCTATGTTATTGCAAGAATCATTATCCCTGCAAGCTGATTTACACGCAGACTGGCAGAGCATCTCCGGCCCCGAAACAAAAACGCGCGAGCCATGATTATAATTGCTCGCGCGCTAATTTCTTTGGCGGGAGTGTGTGGGAATCGAACCCACCGCGCCCGGGTTTGACCCGCGCGCCAGCTGGATTTGAAGTCCAGGCAGGCCACCAGGCCCGATGCACCCCCGCATAAACTGTAGATTTAATTATACCAACGTCTTAGAGGTCATGCAAGTACATGACTTCCGCAAGAAATTATTACAAATATTATAACCGCCGCAAATTCTATTTTCCCTCTTCCGGCTGCCTGATGCCGGCTAATAAGTAATTATCTCTCAGTTTCCAATGTAAATGCGTTTGTCGCCCTGGCGCCGGGTAACTTTTATCTGGTCCAGGTATTCCAGGAAAGGTAGGACATATTTACGTGAGCTGCCCAGGGCATCCCTTATTTCTGCCAGACCGAAAGGCCCGGCAGCAGCAACTTTTTTGACTTCGGTGCAGGCGGCTTCGAAAGCCTCCCGGTGCCAGTAAAAAACGTCATTGATTTTAACCAGCACTTCTTCCCGACAGAGGTAATGGAGCAATTCTTCCAGTTCTTCGCCATTAATCCCATATTCGGTTAATAGTTCATTAAAAGCAGGTGGCTGCCAGCCTGCAGACTGGTATTTGGCCGCCAACAGCTGCAATAATTCTTTTTGCTTGGGAGTAAACACAGGTGTGAAATCAGCCAGGACAACCGCCGTTGCTGTTACCTTAATCTTGCTTTCCTGCTCCCACTGTTCTAGCAAGCTCTGGAAAACCCGCGCCGGCAAACGCCCGAAAAAGCGGGAACGCAACTCCTCCCGGGCTATCCCGGGACGCAGGGGGTAACGGCGATGGAATTCTGCCAGCGCTTTTTGGGCTGCCTGCCACCAGGCAGCATAGCCTTCGCTGCTGACAGCATACAAATCATTAGCTGCCGCCAGCACTTTAATCTGACCCTTGGCCGCCATAACCTGTAATAAATCCCTGGTTTTGTCCGGGGGCAGGGAAGCCCGAGCCGCTGCCTCCTGCCAGCTGAGGCCATCGCGCTGGCTTTGAATGACCTGAATCAACACCTGTTCTGGCGAACCTTCCAGGCGCCGTCTCAGAGACTCCAGCACTGCCGGCTTAAAGCGGCGATGCCGGCGCGGGGCTGCATCGATAACCTGGCCGCCGCCAATGGTATCCATCGGTGAATAGCGGCGCAGGATAAAACGGTCGCCGCGGTTGGCGATTACTGCTTCTTCCATAAGAATTTGCACCAGTCCCGTTTCGCCCCCTTTTAATTCCTCATGCTCAAGCAGTACCACCCGACCAAAGGCCTCAGCGGTACCCAGGTAAAAACGGATGCGGCTACGGTTAGTCAGGGGCTGGGCCTGCGGCAGCAGTTTAACGCTGGCATCGAGGCGATAGGTAGGTCTTAAAATCCCCGGTGTCAAGAGGGTGCTACCCCGTTTTACCATTTCCAGGTCAACGCCGGCCAGGTTTGCAGCCACGCGCTGGCCGGCCCGGGCTTCCTTTACTGTCTCGCCGTGAACTTGCAGGTTGCGCACTTTAGTTTTTATACCCTGAGGCTGCAGCTCTAATTCGTCGCCCACTTTTATAGTTCCGGTCCACAGGGTGCCGGTTATCACTGTGCCAAAGCCGGTTATGGAAAAAACCCGGTCAATCGGCAGCCTTACTTGCCCTGAGGCCGAGCGGGACGGTACCGTTGCCGCCAGGTTGTCTAGGCAGGCCAGCAGCTCGGGTATTCCTTTTCCGGTATAAGCCGAAACCGGTATAACCGGTGCTGCCGCCAGTACCGTTCCCTGAACTGTCTGGCGCACTTCCTCCTCAACCAGCTCCAGCCATTCTGCCTCTACCAGATCGGTTTTAGTTATAACGATAACGCCATGTTTAACCTGTAATAGATCAATAATCGCCAGGTGCTCCCTGGTCTGGGGCATAACCCCCTCATCGGCAGCTACAACGAGCATCACCAGGTCCATCCCGCCTACGCCAGCCAGCATCTGGCGAATAAAACGCTCATGACCGGGGACGTCCACCAGGCCCAAACGTCGCCCGCCGGGCAGGGTCAGGGGAGCAAAGCCCAATTCAATCGATATACCCCGTTCTTTTTCTTCTTTAAGGCGATCTGTTTCAACGCCGGTCAAAGCCTTCACCAGCACTGTTTTGCCATGATCAACGTGTCCAGCAGTACCGATAATATGATCCACAGTCATTCCTCCAAAGCTCGGGCCAGAGCGGCAACAATCTCTTTCTCCTCGCCTGGCAATATGGTACGGCTATCAAGTATTATAAACTCCTCCTGGATCCGGGCCAGCAGCGGCGGCTCACTTTGGCGCAGGCGCCGGGCCAGTTCAGAGGCACTTATCC